>JAISIA010000065.1 GCA_031262295.1 Bacteroidales bacterium
TTGGTTATTTTACGTAATTCCCCTTGCTGATTTTCCTTATTGAATTGCCTAAAAATAAAGGTTGGTTGCCAGACATCCGTTAGGACTAATAAAAGCCACTTGGTGGTCCGTTAGGACAACTAAATGCCCGTTGCGGGTTCGGTTGCCGACTTGCTGACTTGCTTACTTTTTTTGTTAAAATTTTAAATTTGATTTCTTACTTTTTTAATTCTTTAATTAATATCCAATTATTCAAAATAGGAAAGGAAATGAGATAAGAAAAGAGACTACTTTAATAAAAAAAAACGCTGTCTAAGGGCAAACCTTGACAGCGTTTTTTTATATTTTAAGTGTGATTTATCTAACTACAATCATTTTCTTACTTATCTTCTTTCCTTCAAATTCCATTATGTAGTAATAAACGCCTTGTGAAAGATTAAGATTATTTAGGCGGATTTCATTTTCTCCTTCTAAGTAGAATTTATTTTCATTCATTATTCTCTTACCCATTGCATCTATTATGAAGAATCTTGTATTTCCTGCCTTAGGAAGGAAGAATTTAATAGTTGTTGAATTATTTAATGGATTAGGAACATTTTGATACAAGGTAAATTCATTTGTTTTGGAAATATCATCCATACCAATTAAATCAACAACCTTATAAATTAATGTAGTATCATTAGAACGATTTGCATCATAAGGATAATTTACCCACGCAACAATATCGTATATACCATTTACATTTAGAGGTATCTTTTGATCAAATGTAAGATATATTGTTGCGTCTTGATTTGGTTCTAAGAAGCCTTCATCAAAGGTTTGAATGTAAGGCTCTGCCCAATTACCATTAATGAAGTATCCTGCTGTAAATGGATAATTAGATCCTATTGTCCCAACATTTCTTGCTCTTAATTGAACTAATGCAAGAGGATAAGGGTTGTATATAGGTTCAGAAGTATATGAGTTTTCTATATAAATTGTATCTGCTCTAAAATCCCTTCTACCCTTATATAGAGTGCAAGTTCTATTATTAGATAAGTTATCATCATCAGGTATTATAACGTATGCACATATACCAGAATAAGGAGCGTTCCTTCTTGGAAGTTTTTGAGAGAAATAGTGACAACCCTCTGAACCAGCAGTTAGCAATTCACCATTACGATACAACTCTTCAAAACTATTTGTTGAATCTCCATTATAGTAATATCCTACAATTATACTATCCATTCCTATATTACCATTGTTTGTAAAGTTTAGTTGAATACCTAAATCTTCAGATGCATAATCATCAACCATTATAGTCTTAGCCTCAACGTCTTTTATCTGACTTGTTGCAATAATTCTTTTGAATAGGGTATCATTATTGTGATAATAATCTCCGTCCAATCCCGTCCATACTCTTAGATTTGCAGTACCAAATGAGGAACGATATTTGTTTTGGAAGTTATATATGTATTCTTCACTATTAAATAATGGAGGGTTAAAATTAATTATTTCAGTAACTACACCAACCCCTGAAACCTCGTATGAAACAGGTAATGTATTTATTGGTTGTAATCCTAAATTCTTAATTAGCATTGAAACCTCTATATCTGTATTTGCAACAATATTTGCATTAGGTGTAAGTATTGATAATGCTGAGGCATCCTTATTTAAAGGTCCAATTACAACCTGTCTTTTTGAAGAGTCGTTATCAAAGTATATATCTGTTGGATCTAAACGAGTAAATGAAACAATATTGAAAGGATTAGGCATATTATCCAATACATACTTTCCTGTTTGGAAAGTATATTCCAAAGTATCTCCCGGAAGTATATTAACATCTTGAAGGATTTCTTCAACAGGAATATTCATTCCATCGGTTGCATAATATACCTTTACTCTTGTTAAAGGCTCTGTTCCGTGATTTCTTATCTTAACCTTAGGATAGAACATTGAACCATAGTTAGGCAATTCTGTTGGAGTAATTGCTATATCAACAACACCTGCATCTTGTGGTCTTTTTGCTCTTTTTATTTCTACATTGTCTATTGCAATACCATCTTTTGTTGCTGTTGCACTATGGAATACAAAACGCAATTGCAGGACATTACCAAAATTGGATGCTACTCCATTTAAGGAATATTTTCTTTCCTGCCAACCTTGAGTACCTTCAAATCTATTTGAATCGGAATTATACCAATTGGTTGCATTTTCGTCATCTTTTGTTCCTAAACGTCTCCAACGAAATTCATATCCTGCTGAAGAAAGAGCAGTATATTCAACAAAGAAATAGCTACCTGTACCTAACTCTCTTCTCATATAGAATGAAAGAGTGTCGGGTTTAATAACTGAAATGTCAAATATTGGAGAATAGAGTACGCTTTCATTATTTGCAGGATATTTTCCTGAAAGTTTAGTTTTCCAACAATTAGGTGCTGAATATGCAGTCTTTATTGTTGTATTTGATGAATCAGGAACTCCAAATTCCCAACAATTATCAGGAATTAGGGCATTGGCATTATATGCAAAGAAGTCATCATAAGCACTACTATCAAAGTTAGCAGAGTATGGCACTTCAAAGGTTTTGTACATATATGTTGTTCTTTGTATTGTGTCATTATCTCTAAATTGTTCTCCATTTACATCAACCCAAGCCTTATATATGGTTTGTCCCTGAGGCAAAGAATCAAGTGCTTGCAAAACTATCTCTGTTCTTTCTCCTGAGGATAAACTACCCGACCAATTGTATGTGTTAGAAATAATACCCTCTGTTGGATTAGTCATAGACCAATTTATGGTTGCACTTGTAATTGTTGTAAGACCTGCATTTCTTAACACGCATTTTATTTCATGTTCTGGTGTAGAAAGGAAGTTATCAGGCGAGGTGAATTTAACCATTTCTGCATTTGTTTGGAAAGGATCCATTACAAATACCAAATAGTCTTCAACCTCTCCTGCAAGTGGTGAAGCATCTGCACCAAAAGGAGAAGAGGAAGCACCCTGCCAAAGAATTATTCTCATCTTTGTTCTTCCTATAAGAGTATTTGCTGGAACGTTTATTCTTCCTTTTGCTACTGTATTAGTTATTACTGTATCGGAATACACTAATTCTGTTGCTTCAAAAGAACCATTTCTATCCCAATCTATGAATACTCTTACCCATCCTCCTACTCTTTCATCTGTGTTTGCCATAGTAGAAGCATTTGCAGGTGTTATATATATTGAGTCGTATATTCCTTTAAATAGTAGGGCAGGAGGAACACTATTAGTGAAGTTTGTATATGTAAATCCTAAATTATTTGAAGGATTATCAATATTACTCAATTGAACCCTTGTTATATCCCAAGAAGAAGGATTTTGAGATTGACTTGGTGGATATGCACTTTCTTTTTTAGGTTTAACAAGCCAAGTATTTGAAGTATCATTTAGTGCTGTTGCATCATCTTGGGCATCTACCCAAGCTCTTATCTTATAGTTTGAGGTTAATGAACTAAAATCAGCCAAAGTATTAAACCTATATATTATAGAACCATCTGCTGGTATTGGTGTTGTTGAGTGTTCTGTTACTATTATTGAATCTGCATTTGCAGGTGAAGCTGGTTTAATACAATATGTAATATCAAATTCTGTTATTGGTGTTGTTCCATAATTAGCAACCTTAACCTTAATTGTATCTCTATCCGACATAAACACCCAACCTTCTTCTGGTGGTTCAATTGGTCCTTCTCCAGTTAATCCAATACATGCTGCATCCTTTGGAGAACGTTCCATAAGAGTTACGTGCAAAGGTGCATAATAGCTTTCACAAGGATAAGAACCTGTAAGTTGTGTTCTAAGATAGAATGTAGAATCTGTGAAAAGTTGTGTTGTTTCATATTGAACAGACTTTGAATATTGACTAGGAGAATAGAAAGGATCTGCTGTTGAATCTGCAAACCATTTTATTGCTAAATGTGTGGCAGAACCATTTCCTACTGCTGGTTGTGTTTGTTCTCCCCAAGGTTTAGCCCAAGTTCCGTAATGTATAACTGTATCGTGTGTAATAGGGGTGTGAGGAGAAACTCTTGAATTTACATTTATTCCATTTGTTGAATCATTTGTTGGAACATGATCCTTATCAAAGGATAAAGCTGCACTTAGTTTCCAAATTATGTCTTCATCTACTAACGGATATAGATTGGCTGTAGAATTAAAAGTGTATAGTATGGTTTGATTTTTGGATAAAGAATCATACATCAATAATTCATTTTCGTCAGGTTGAGGGAAAGAGAGTTGTTCTGTTCTTGTTAAGTCAGGACGATTCTCAACATAATATGTTAGATAAATGTTATCTGCATTACTTACTGTCTTTTCTCCAACATTCTTTACTTTTACTCTTATTGGAGTTTCAAACAATTTACACCTTTCTGTTATAGCAGGTACTGCAAGCATTTGTAAATTATATGCAGGAATAACCTTAATGTTCATATCTAAGGTGTCATTTACTTGATTTGCATCATTGGTTATTGTTGTAAATATTCTAAGATTTATTGAATCATTTACAGATGCAAAATGCAAAGGTGGATGTAATTTATCAGTGAATTCAAATTCTGCTTCATCTAATGAATTTAATAGGGCTGAAAAGTCTTGTGTTATTTCTTCTATAACCTCTGTTGCATTGCTATAATATTTCAGTTGTGCTGTTATTCTAAATGAATTTAAACCATATAGACCAAAGTTTTTAATTCTTACCTTAACATTTATAGGATCATTTTCTATATATTGAACTGTATTGAGAGGATCTATTACTGAAATAGGACCACCATCTATTTGATCAAATTGATATTCGTATGCACCAATTGTAGGTTTAGGAGATATAGGTCTTATCATTCCCAATATATCATCACTAACATCATCCAATGGTTCTGCTGCTCTGACAACCAAAGATGGATAACTTAGGGCAAGCAATGAATCTTCTATAAAAGGATTTGTTGCTGTTATGGATTGTGCATCTTGTAGGTTTGCCGTTTGTAAAAGTTCTAATGTACTTTTTTCAGCACCCCAGAAAGCAAATCTTGTTCCATTTACATCATAGTTATTGTTATTAGATGATATAACTTGTGTAGTAGGAGTGGCAACATAATAGGCATAACCCTTACCCAAGTTACTTAAATTGTTGTTGAGTATTCTTATGTTTGCTCCTTCTTTTCCTATATTAAGACATTTTGAATTTGTACTATTATTACTTGCTCTTAATCTAACAGTATTATAATATATATTTGTTCCATAAGCAGTGTCAATATCAATACCTGTTGAAAGAACAGCTGTTGTATTATTTGGTCCTGATATTGAAATTGCATTATTATATATTTGTGCAGGATTAAATGTTGAAGCATTTATACCCTTAGCACTAATACCAATTCTTGCATTTGAACCTTCTCTTAGATATATATCATTCTTATTAATTGATATATCTCCATAGAGATTTCTTACTGATATTGCCTTTGAAGCAACACTATGAGAATATTCTCTAAACTTATTATTGCTTAGTAATAGATTTGTTATACCTGTTAATTCAGCACCGCTCAATTTAAAGTTTTCAAAGAAAGAATTAGTAATTGTTATATTATCGGATAAACTATCATTGTCAGAATATAGATTTATTCCCTTTTCTCCTGAGGAGAAATAAACCTTATTAAAGGTTATATTACTAATAGGACCTCTTGCATAAACAAGGTTAGAAACATAGTCTGTGTCAATAACAGGAGCTGATTTTATTGCCATAGATTCAAATTCTATATTTGAAGCTCCATTTAATATCTCCACAGTAGTTGGGTAAGAGCAATTGAGATTTTCAATTGTAAAGTTTTCAAATCTTATATTTTTTGCTCCATCTAATCTTATAGCATATTTATCTGTATTTTCTCCTGCATCATATCTTAATACAACTTGACTACTATCAGCAGCATTTCCTCTAAATGTTATAGTATTTACATCCGTTCCAACTATAAAAGGAATTGATATTTGTTCATTGTATACAGTATCCTTAGGATTTATATTTAAGACAACATCTCCACAAGTACCTGAATTAATTAGAGCATTAACTACATCTGCTATGCTTGAATAATCATCCGTTGGGTCATCTCCAATTGTGAAATAAGTTATACCTTGATCATTTCCTACGCAAGCAGAAAAAGTAAATGATGAAGTATCATTACCATTTATTGCATCACAAGGCAAAACTGTCCATGCTTTTATTGTATTTTGTCCTGCGGAGAATGTATAAGAACCCAATGAAACAATTGCTTCTTCATTTGATAGTAAATTTCCTGTCCAACTATATTGCGTTTGAGCAATACCATTAATTGTCCAATCAATTGCAAGAGATGATATAGGGTCTGTTCCAAAGTTTTTTATCTTAACGCTAATATCTATTGGTATTCCTGACATTTGAGTTGCTTGATTTGGATTTGTTATTTCAACTAATCCAGCCTCACACGCAGGAGGTGGTCCTACTACAACTTCAACAGGAGTTCTAATACTTGAACAACCAAATTTATCTATAACAAATCCTATATTTGGTCTTTTCTTTTTATTTGTCGCATTTGTTAAAGGAGACCCTGTCCAAGCACAAGCATCTATATCATTATTATTATAATATACAACAGAATTGAAATCTGTTTGAGTATAATATGTTTTTATTGTTCTATTATTACTGCCTGTTAAAGTGTTATGCGAACAAACCTCTACAATTAAATTAGATTCTCCATCATAATAGAAAGGTGTTGTAAAAATTAGTTCCTTCCATCCTAAATTTTCAGAAGAATTAATAAATTCTAATGTGTCTATATTTAAGACCTCTATTAGATTTCCTTCCCAAGAGTCTATTGCATTCAAAGAAGTTGTTCCCAATCTTACTTTAAAATCAAGTAGATTTATATTACCTCCAATAGAACTAATATCAAATTTAATTCCTCTTATCATTCCTCTTTCAAAGCCCATTTCATTTAATTCTGATGCTATATATAAATATTGTTCTTTGGAATTATTACTTGTTGCATTAAAAGGAGCAGGATAATTACTACTTTGTGTTGTTGCATCTCCTATTTCAATTGTATCATAACTCATAATCATTGAAGCAACGTAGAAGGTATCAGTAAGGAACATTGTTGGTGTTGTAAAATCTCCTCTGGAAAGTTCAGTAATGGTTGTAGGAGAATCATACCATATAATTATATCATTTGGATCATTAGAAGTAGCTGTTAGGGTTGTTGAACTTGCATACGGAATTGTTGCACCAAGAGATGTTGGAGCATAAGGTGTCATAATAGAAGTTACATTCATCCTTACAGTATCATTATCGTGCATTAGGTCTGAATCTAAATTGGAATAGCAAACAAAACTAAATGTCCTATCAGATGTATTGGCTGATAAATCTACTGTATTAGATAAGGTATAGGTTATTGTTTGTGTTGGTGCAACTGCTATATTACAAGTATCGTAATAAGTATTTATTAGAATATCATTTTCATAAACTTCCAACACTATTGGGGTGGAGTTACAAGTCTGTGCTCCTATATTTGTTATTTCAACTTGAATATGTTCTTCTGTTAATGTACAAGCCTCTTGATGAGTTAATCCTTCTATATTCATAGATATTAAACCCGGATCAACACTTGGAACACCACTAACTATTACATTATATGTTGATTTTGCTCCAAAACAACCATTATCCCTATAAACAATATCATCATCATTAATTGTACCAATAGACATTAAATGAGATGCATCGGAAATTGTCCATCCATTAGAATCGGATGCAGATAAAGAACTTCTTATAAATCCTGCTGCACTACCAAAATATTTTTTCCCCATACCTGACCATACAGAAGCAGGAATATTAAGTGTATCTTTAAACATTCCACCATTTAAGGCTACTGCATCAATAATATTATCATTAGGATCTCTTAATAAAAATCCTGATTTCTGTGATGTAGTTACAGGAGCCAAGTTTACATACATATATATTGAAGAATCATTAGATGCTCCTGCTGATGATCTAAATACAATGGATAATGTAGAATTTTTATTGATTGTTACATTTCCAAAGTTCAAATTTTTCATTGGAAGAGATAGACTATCCGTATTACCTCCTACAAAAGATAAAGTATAACCATTCAAATTTAAATCCCCATTTCCATAGTTGGATAATTCTACTATATTCATTGAAGAAGTACTTGGAACCCAAGAAGGCATATCAGTAGTTCTGCCATCAGAAGAGGTACTATTATTTATTTGAATTTCCGAAATTTTAACCATAGGTATTTCTTGCTTTCTTGAATAGTAGAAAGCAGTGTCGCTAAACAAACGAGAAGTTTGATAGCTTTGATTTTTCATATATGGTGTTGCATCATCAATATTCAAATACCAATATATGGAATCATTAGAAGTAATTGCAAGTAGTGCAGAATCTCCATAATTTATAGTAGCAGTTTGGCCAGCCAAAGCAGGAAGCTCATAGCGGGAATTTACATAATATTTTATAGTATCATTACTTCTTACTGTATCTGCTGAAAGAATAGAAAAGACTGTTACTTTAAATGTATTATCACTTCCATTTACAGAAAAATTATATGGATTTCTAAAAGTATAGGTATAGGTTGTGTCAGGATGAACCTCAAAATGTATTGTATCCTTTTGCGAAGCAGGAACAACATTATTATTTATCTTATACCATAGTTTTAGATTGTCTGCTGGAATAATATTACTACTTATATTTGAGAAAGAAACTGTTATGTATTCATTTGAAAGACCACAAGCAGAATATGTAGTTAATCCATCAGAGGCAACAGATGTTTCACTTGGAGCTTCTATTTGAGAAGCTGAAACAAATATATTACTTGGTGGTGGATCAAATTGGTATGCTCCAACACAAGGATTCGTTTCTGTTGGACGAGGATTGTTAGCATAGTCATTTGTTACTTCAGTTAATTGAACAGCTTTATAACAAAGGAAGGTATTGGTTGTTGTAAGATTATTTGAAGCATTAAATATTGGGTCTTGGAAATAACTATTTGCATCTCCGCCTAAGGCAGTTTGCCAATCAGTAATTAGTTGGCAATTTGTATTATTATATCTCCAAACTATATTACTTGGTTGAGCAACATCTGTTGCTAATTTCCAATAAACATTATTGCTAAAATCCAATGTGCTTCCCGAAGAAGGGCGAGCATATACTGCATAACCATTACCATCACTTAAAATAATATTATTTTTAACTCTTATATCAGATAATAGACTGTTACTTCCAAGATTCAATCCGTAGGATACCAGACTTGTTCCAAAATCTTTTGCATATATACTATTATATGCAACTAAGACATTGTAGCCAGATATAATATTAATACCATAAAGATTCGCAGCTGATGATAAATTATTATTATTAGTAATAGTTATTTTATTGTTGGCAACAATTGAAGCAATATTTGATTGCATTGCATCACTGACAGCAATTGCACTTACATTGTTTAAATCAAATAAATTCTTTGTTATTTTAAAGTTCTTTGAATTTTGCATCAAAATAGTATTTATTGAAGAAGCTGTTGTTGTTCTATTATTAAGGAAGAAACAACTATCAATTGTTATATTTTGTGCATAGTTTACACTAATTGCCCCATTTAAATTATTAATAAAATGAGAATTTTTTATTGTTGTATTGTCCGATAAATCTGTTGGAGATGTTCCTTGAATACTAATTTGAGTATTTGCATCACCATCAAATGTACAACTATCTATAACTATGTTTTTGGCATTTGCAATATTTACAAAAATATTAGGCTTTGCACCATTATAAATTGCAGGTCTTGTATCATAAGTATTATTTATAAACAAACATTTTGCAAATTCTATATCAGTTGTAGTAGAAGACATCTGTATAATATTGTTTGAGCAAGAAGACAAACCACTATTTAAGCAATTATCCGCAGAAACAAATGCTATCCTTTCAAACTTTAAATACTTGCTTTGAGATAAATCAATATTATAATTCCCTACTGAATGAGGTTTAATATAAACTATACCAGTAGCAGTTGCACTAATAAATTTTATATAATTTGTTGCAGATGCTCCCGCTATATCAGAAGGAAACATCAATGTGTCACGATAAAATTCACCCTCTGGCAAATTAGCTATCTTAAATATAACAGGAGCAGAAACTCCACATTGTTTTAATATAGAAAATGCTTCATCAAATGTTGAAAATGTTCTTTCCGCAGAAATTCCTGCTACATTCCCTATTGCATAATTTCCAGAAAGAGGTCCATCGCAAGCAAGTATATCAAAATATGCTGTATCATTTTCAGGCTCCCAATCAATTTGATTAACTATTGAATCAGTCCAAACCTTAATGTGATTATATCCTGCTGGGAAAGTTATATTACTTGGAAACTGATATTCTGCATCACCAATAAAAGAAGCCTCTGGATCTCCTTGAATTAATCCAAAATATGTTCCTGCAAGAACTGGAGCATTATTATTTATCTTATAATAAACCCTAACTCCTGTTGCATCTGATGAACCATAATTATTGATTTTTATTTTAAAAGGAGAAGGAGTATTTGCAGCAACTATACCATTATTAGGAATAATTAGTGTAGAATCTACTCCAACATCGTATGCTAATTTACCATAACGAGAAAAAATAAACTTAAAATTAGGTCTATATCCTATTGAACCATTTTGCGAATTCCACTGCGATTCAATACAATAAACTACCTGTGCCACTCCATGTGCTTTATAAGTAGTAGCAGCAGGCTTTCCATTTTGTGCACCAGGGGCAACTACACTTTCAATCTTAGTTACACCTCCCAAAGCTGTTCCCTGAGGATTATCCCAACAAGTTTGAATTAGAATATCGCTTTCTCCATCCCATATAAAAGGTTTATCCAAGACTATACTTCCATCTCCCACAGGAGGAGCAACTAAATTGGCATTAAAATATCTATCTAATCTTCCACTTAAATCATTACTCTCATAAGGATTATCTGGAGAAAGGATGTAGGTTGTATCCAAATTTGCCATATATACGTTGAAGCCTCGCATAATAAACCCTGAGGTAGCCTGAGTAACATTATACCCCAAAGCAGTTATTCTTCCCGCACTCATGCCTTTTTCCTTTAACTCTGAGGCACGGTAACGAAATTGAAATCTACTTCCTCTTTGATTAGTCACAAACATTAGCTCCTGATTGGATAGACCTGTTGTTTGAAAAGGATCATCTCCAACATATTCTCTTACATTTCTAAATGTATTCCAAGCACCATTAACAAAAGGATAAGTTGTCCTATCATAATAATTGTTATTTACAATTAATCTCCACTTTACAATAGTATCAAAACCTGAAAAAGGGATATATCCCACAAGAGAGTCTGCACTTGAATATAGAGTTGTTGGTGCCCTGAGGATTTCAGTGGAAGAACCAACCATATATTCTATGTATAGTGAATCATTTACTGCATAATTTGTACCCGCTTTTCCCAATTTTACAATAATTGGTACATCTGCTCTATTGGGATAATTGAATACATTTGGATATTGATAGAAAGATTTCATCTGAACTATACGCATCATCCCACCTTCAACAGAAGACTCATAAACTCTTACATCGTCAATTAACCAACCAGTAAAATTAAGGGCTGCTCCTGAGGCTGCTCCTATACGAAATCTTATTTGAAAAGATGTTTCAGAAGCATCTGTTAGAAATGGATTAAAATAAAATACCTCATGTCTCCAATAATCATTATCCATATCAGTTATTGGAATATTTGCAGTTGCATCATTCCAATAATTTATTTTCTTAAACTCAATAGCATTCCCTGCTGGAACAGATCTTATTCCTCCTCCATAACTATTATCATAGCAAGTTGGACTGCTGGTTGAACCCGAAAATGTTAAAGATTGCCAATTGCCACTTCCAACTTTTATTTGTACTGTCCCAGGAGAAGCATTACCTAACATAGGAATATGGTTAAATTCAAGCCTTATATTTCTTCCAGGAGTCCTATTATAAACAGGAGAAGTTAAGGTAATTTCCGTTGTTGAAGCTTTCAATTTTATTGAAGAGTTGCCATCAGAAGCCAATGAAGACTCAGAAGTTACATTGCTTGTTGCTGTCCAGCCAAAAGGCACTCCATTTTCAAAACTTTCAGAGCCTAAAACAGTGGATTGTCCCTTTAATAGAGAAAAACTAAATACGGATAAAATTAAACAGAGAAGGGATAACTTTTTCATACTATTTTAATCTTTATAATCATTATAATTATTATCATACCAATAAGTCTTTCAGAGAATTATACAAATAATTATCTCCAAAATTCAAAATAAAACTGCTACAAATGTACTACAATAACTTCTATCTACCAAATTACAATACACTATAATGAGTATTATTTTATAGAGTTATATATACAAACACTTTTATATTGATTTTGTTTATTTTCTTCTTTGAAAGAAAAACTCTACATATTAATACAAGAAAAAGGAAGAAATAGTAACACTTTTGCAAAAGAAAAAAACAAGATAAAAAAGAAGAAGAGTTTGCTTTTAAAAACAAACTCTTCCACATAAACCATTTTATAATTTGTGGCATCAACTGGATTTGAACCAGTGACACAAGGATTTTCAGTCCTCTGCTCTACCAACTGAGCTATGACGCCTTAATTGAATGAGGGTGCAAAGATATTACAAATTCCTATATCCACCAAATTTCAATTAATTTTTTTATTGTATTTTTTCAAATAAGTGCTTAACTTCATACATTATCCCAAATTGTGGCATTAGAAAAAAAATAGTTTTCCCTTATAACCCGATTTGGGTTTACATAATTTATGAAAATAAAAAGATACAAGTTTATTCAATTAATTTCCTATACCTAATCTTTCTAATGGAAGCATCACCTAAGCGTTTTTTCTTGTTTTCTTCATATTCTGAATATGACCCTTCAAAGAAATAAACCTCTCCATTACCTTCAAAAGCTAATATATGTGTTGCTATCCTATCTAAAAACCAACGATCATGAGAAATAATCACTGCACAGCCTGCAAAATTTTCTAAACCCTCTTCTAATGCCATAAGTGTATTTATATCTATATCGTTTGTTGGTTCATCTAAAAGCAAGACATTTGCTTCACTTTTTAAGGTTAAAGCCAAATGCAAACGATTCCTTTCCCCTCCTGAAAGCACCTCTGTCTTCTTGTTTTGATCCACTCCTGAGAAGTTAAATCTTGAAACGTAGGCACGAGAATTAACTGTTCGTCCTCCCAGTTGAAGCTGTTCATTTCCTTCGGAAACAACTTCCCATACTGTTTTATTTGGATCTATTTCGGCATGTTGCTGATCAACATAACCTACTTTTACTGTTTCTCCCACTTCAAAGCAACCTTTATCTGCTTTTTGTTGTCCCATAACCATCCTAAACAAAGTTGTCTTTCCAGCACCATTAGGACCAATAACTCCAACAATACCGCCTTGTGGCAAAGAAAAATTTAAATTCTCAAAAAGGAGATTATCTTCAAAGGACTTACCAACTGAAATAGCCTCTATAACTTTTGTGCCTAAACGAGGTCCATTAGGGATATATATTTCCAATTTCTCTTCTTTTTCCTTTTGATCCTCAGTAAGCATCTTCTCGTATGAATTTAAACGAGCCTTTCCCTTAGCATGACGAGCCTTAGGAGACATTCTTACCCACTCCAATTCCCTATCAAGAGTCTTCTTTCTCTTGCTTTGAGTCTTTTCTTCCTGCTCCATCCTCTTTGTTTTCTGCTCAAGCCAAGAAGAATAATTGCCTTCCCAAGGAATACCTTCTCCTCTGTCTAACTCCAAAATCCAACCTGCAACATTATCTAAAAAGTATCTATCGTGGGTAACAGCAATTACCGTTCCCTTATATTGATGAAGATGCTGCTCTAACCAATCTATAGACTCTGCATCCAAATGATTTGTTGGTTCATCTAAAAGTAGTATATCTGGTTCTTGCAAAAGCAATCTACAAAGTGCAACTCTTCTTCTTTCACCTCCTGAAAGTGTTTTTATTTTTCTATCTTCCCTTGGACAGGCAAGAGCATCCATAGCTCTTTCTAATTTGTTATCTAAATTCCAAGCATCGTATTGGTCCATCTTTTCCAAAACCTCACCCTGTCTTTCCATAAGTTGAGACATTTCTTCATCAGATAAAGGTTCTGAAAACTTTAAGTTTATTTCATCATATTCTTTTATTATGTCTGCAACTTTCTTAACTCCTTCCAATATTACTTCCTTTACCGTCTTTTCATCGTCCAATTTTGGCTCCTGTTCCAAATATCCAATTGTATATCCCGGCGAAAAATGAACCTCACCTTGATGAGAAGTGTCCAAGCCTGCTATGATTTTTAGTAGCGAAGTCTTACCTGAGCCATTTAAACCTATAATTCCTATCTTTGCTCCATAGAAAAAGGATAGGTAAATGTCTTTTAGTACTTGTTTAGAAGGAGGAAATATCTTTCCAACTCCCACCATTGAGAAAATAATTTTTTTGTCTTCCAATGCCATTAGTTGTTTTTTTTATTTGTTATTAATTAATTTTATATCTTGTACGTTTAGTTGTGTTATTGTTCTTCCTGAAAAGAAATTCTCCTCTATTTGATATATCATATCAAAAGAATATCCTCGTTTTATGTATTGATAGTATTCTCCCTGCTGAAAGGCAATACAAGGAAAAACTTTGCTATTATAGCCATTATTTATTGCAGAAAACCTTATATGATTTTCTCCTACGGGTGTCACCAATCCTGTATCTACAACCTTTTTTGTTAGAAAAAGAGGATTATTATTTCCCTCTCCAAAGGGAGCAAACCTCTTTAATATTCTTAGAAGTTTATCTGTTATATCGTTTAACCCTATTTGAGCATCAAATTTTATTGTAGGCAGTTTAATGATTTCATCCATTCTCTTTTCTACTTCCTTATTAAATCTTAGAATAAATTCACTTAGATTCTCTTGTTTTAATGTTAAGCCTGCGGCATACCTATGTCCTCCGAAATGATCCAATAAATCCTCACAGGCTTCAATTGCTTGGTATATATCAAATCCTTTTATTGAGCGAGCAGACCCTGATATTTTAATGGAAGACCCCTCACTTTTTTTATCAGATTTAGTAAAAATTATGGTTGGTTTGTGATATTTATCCACCAAACGTGCTGCAACAATACCAACAACTCCTTTATGCCAAGTATCCTTATAAAGAACTATTGCACTATCATTATTAGGATTCCACTTATTATCCACCATTTCCATTGCCTCAAAGGACATCTGTCTATCCAATTCCTTTCTTTTCTCATTGTGATTGTTTATTTCACCTGAAATACGATAGGCATTATTTACATCCTTACATATAAGAAGATTTACTGCTTCCTTAGCTGAGGTAATCCTTCCTGCGGCATTTATTCTTGGACCAATGAAAAAGCCCAAATCATGTGAGGTTATCTCCCTATTAAAATATAGTTTGGAATTATGAAATGTTGCAATAGGGATTAGATCATTATATTTCAAAAGAGCCTTTATGCCTAATCTTGGATCGGTATTTATTACTTTAAGACCATGATATGACATTATACGATTCTCTCCCGTTAATGGTACAACATCAGCTGAGATTGCAACAGCAACTAAATCTAAATAGGGACGTATAGTTTCAAAACTATCCCCTCTTTTAATGCTTATTGCCTGAATAAGTTTAAAAGCAATGCCACATCCGCAAAGTTCCTTATAGGGATACTTTGTTTGAAAAAGCTTAGGGTTAATTATAGAATGTGCATTAGCAATACCTTCATCAGGAAGATGATGATCGCATATTATTACATCTATACCTTTCTCTGCGGCAAAATCAATTGGTTTTTTATCTTTAATACCGCAATCCAAACACACAACTAATGTAAAATTATTCTCTATTGCATAAAAAATACCTTCAAAAGATACACCATAGCCTTCTTTATATCTATCGGGAATATAATATTCAATATTTGCCTTATAAGTGTTTTCAAGATAGGAATACAAAAGTGCAACAGAGGTAGTCCCATCTACATCATAGTCTCCATAGATTAGGATGTTCTCATTTTTGGAAATAGCATCCTCAATCCTTATTACTGCCTTTTCCATATCCTCAAAGAGGAAGGGGTCGTGTAAGTTTTCAATTTTTGGATTAAAAAATTTATTTGCCTCATCATAAGAAGAAATACCTCTTTCCAAAAGCAAAGAAACTACAATATCACAAGTGTGATCAGAATTATTATTATTTAAATCTCTATTTGGGAACAACTCTCTTGAAAGCTGCTCTCTATTTTCACTATTATAATCTTTCCTTAATTCCCATATTTTTTCCATAAGAAACCTTTCTATAAGTTAGCTTTAAAAAGTTTCATACTCCGTATAAAAAAACATAGTGTTG
Organism: Bacteroidales bacterium; assembly: GCA_031262295.1. GTDB lineage: Bacteria > Bacteroidota > Bacteroidia > Bacteroidales > P3 > UBA10566. The sequence goes on from JAISIA010000065.1 coordinate 16,418, forward strand.
TAATTGTAACAACCAATCCTAAGGCAACGGATAAATAATATGGTAGATTCCCTCCTTCGGGAGCAAATAATATATATGTAGAACAAGTAGCCGTCATAAAGAGTGCAGGAATCAGAGTTATAAAATAATTACGTCTTTGTTTCATCAAATAAATTGAAGCCGCCCAAAGAGTGAATACTGCCAAAGTTTGGTTGCCCCAAGCAAAGTAACGCCAAAGAATATCAAAATTAATTTGAAGTAGGATGAAAGTCAAAACAAATATTGGAATAGAAATAATCAACCTATTCTTTATTGGCTTTTGATCATATTTTAGAAAATCCGCAATAGTTAAGCGTGCTGACCTTAGTGCAGTATCTCCCGAAGTTAGAGGTGCTGCAATAACTCCAAGCATTGCAATAAAACCTCCCACAACTCCAAGCCATGAATTAGAAATTTGTTGAACTACAATCGCAGGTTTATTGGCATTCTTAGGCAAAGATGCAACAAAATCTTGTAATCCTTCAATTGAACCATAGAAACTACTTCCTGCTGCTGCCCATATCAAGGCAATAATTCCCTCACATACCATAGCCCCATAGAATATCCTTTTTCCCAACTTCTCATCTACCATACACCGAGCCATAAGAGGAGATTGTGTTGCGTGAAATCCACTTATTGCTCCGCAAGCAATGGAGATAAACATCATAGGAAATATAGGAAGAGTTTTGGGTTGTTGATTGTTTATAGCTTCCCATAGTTCTGGAATAGGAGCATTATGACTTATCATAGCAAAGAGAACACCCCCTGCCATAAATAATAGACATAGTCCAAATATAGGATATAGTTTGCCTATCAATTTATCTATTGGAAGCAATGTGGCAAGACCATAGTAGGCAAAAACAATTACTGCCCACCACATAGAGGAAATTGAAGGAACTATATTATCTAATATGTCAGCTGGACCCGAAACAAAGACTGCCCCAACTAAGATTAGGAGAAATACAGAAAATATTCTCATAATTAGTTTTATTGTTTTCCCAAGCTGCTCCCCTACTATCTCGGGTAAAGATGCTCCATTTTTTCTTACAGAAAGCATACCTGCCACATAATCATGAACACTCCCGAAAAGAATTGTTCCTAAAACAATCCACAAAAAAGCAGATGTGCCATACATTATGCCCATAACAGCTCCAAAAATTGGACCTAAACCAGCTATATTAAGGAATTGTATAAGGAATATCCTCCACCAAGGTAAAGGAACATAATCAACCCCATCTGGATTTGCAATAGCGGGAGTCTTTCTTTTGCTATCTGCCCCAAAGACCTTCTCAACAAAGGTCCCGTAAAAGATATATCCCAAAATTAAAATCAATATAGAAGATAATAATGTTATCATAACAGCAAGATAAAACGTATAAATATATGCAAAAATACAATAATAATCCTTTTCGTTGCTATCTTTGCACAAATTTTTCAAAACAATGACAAAGCTAAGTGTTAATATAAATAAAATTGCTACAATAAGAAATGCTCGTGGAGGCAACATTCCCGACCTTATAAAGGCAGCTCGCTTATGTGAAGACTTCGGTGCAGAGGGCATAACTTTGCATCCACGTCCCGATGAAAGGCATGTGCGTTATCAAGATGTAAGAGATATAAAAAAAGTTATAAAAACAGAGCTTAATATTGAAGGATATCCTTCTGAAAGATTCCTATCCTTGATAGAGGAAGTAAAACCTGAGCAAGTCACATTAGTGCCTGATGGACCCGATGCACTAACATCCAACAGCGGATGGAATACAATAGAACATAGAAACTATCTTTCCGATATAGTAGATAGAATAAACAAGGTGTGTAGGGTATCAATTTTTGTTGATCCTATTCCCGAAATGATTATTGGAGCCAAAGAGTGCGGTGCTCAAAGAGTGGAACTATACACAGAAAGTTATGCAAAAAATTATCCCATTCATAAAAAAAGAGCAATATATCCCTTTATCATTGCAGCACAAACAGCACAAGAGTGCCTCTTAGGCTTAAATGCAGGACATGATCTTTCACTTGAAAACTTAGAATACTTCCAAAAAAAGATACCAAATCTATTAGAAGTCTCCATTGGTCACGCACTAATTTCAGATTCTCTTTACTATGGCTTAGAAAACACAATACAACTATATAAAAGACTCCTTAATTAAATTCTTAATGGAAGAAATTGAACTTCTATCGCCTGCAAAGAATAAAGCAACTGCAATAAAAGCAATCCTTACAGGAGCAGATGCAATCTATATTGGTGCAGAAAGTTTCGGTGCAAGAAAGAGTGCTTCCAACAATATTGAGGATATAGAAGATGTAATTTCTTTTGCACATCTTTTTAATGTAAGAGTATATGTTACAATAAACACTATCCTCTACGATGAGGAATTAAAACAAGTAGAGAAACTAATAAACGATCTATATAAAATCAAGGTTGATGCAATAATTATTCAGGATTTTGGCATATTGGAATTAAACCTCCCTCCCATAACTATGCATTCAAGTACCCAGATGACTAATGTTTCAGAAGAGAAAATTAAGTTTTTGGAAAATATAGGCATTAAAAGAGTAGTATTAGAAAGAGGATTATCAATAGAAGAAATAATAAAAATTCATAATAAAGCTCCAAAAATGGAATTGGAATCCTTCATATATGGTGCATTATGCGTTGGTGTAAGCGGTCAATGCTATCTAAGTGAAAATATCAATAATCGTTCGGGAAATAGAGGTGATTGTGCCCAGCCTTGCAGAGGAAGATATAGTCTTATAAATTCCAAAAAAGAAGTATTAGTAAAGGATAAATTCCTTCTCTCCACTAAGGATTTAAACCTTTGCAATGAAATTCCTCAACTCCTTAGTGCAGGAGTAAGATCCTTTAAGATTGAAGGGAGGATGAAGGATGAGAATTATGTAAGTAATGTTACCGCATTTTTTAATGAGAAAATCAACGACTTTATCAATAAAGAAGAAAATAAATCTCTTTATAAAAGGGCTTCCATTGGAAGAATAACAACAAATTTTACTCCTAATGTCTCAAAAACATTTAATCGTGGCTTTACAACCTTTAACTTCTATGGAGAAAAGGATGATATATGTTCTTTTAATAGTGCAAAAAGTGTAGGAGTTTTTCTGGGTAAGGCAATAATTGAGAAAGAGAAAACTAAGAGAAAATACATACAAATTAAAACAGAGAAAGAAATCTCTTTGTCCGATGGCTTATTCTTTTTGGATAATAGAGGCTACGAACAAGGTTTTTTGGTCAATAAGGTTGAAAAACTTAATGATAACTTAGTAAAAATTTACCCTAATAAGGAGATTAACCTACCAAATAATAAGGATATTTATAGGAATTTTGATAAAAAATTCAACGATACTCTTCAAAACAATTCTTCTCAAAGAAGGATAGGGCTTGATATAAGTATTTTTTCCTTTGATAAAGGCTTTTATTTAATCTTAAAAGATGAGGATTCCTTAGAAGTAAAAACAGAGATTCTTTGCCAAAAGGTTTTATCTAATAAAGATAATAAAGCTCTTTTGGAAAAGCAACTTACAAAATTGGGAGATACAATATTCTATTTAAGGGAATATAAAAACAACTTAGAAGAAAATTATTTTCTTTCCATAAGTCAAATAAATGCTTTAAGAAGAAAGGCTATTGAAAACTTATTACTCTTACGCATAAAAAATTATACTATAAAAGAGAATCCAATAATAAAGAATAATATCCCCTACTATAAAACCTCTTTAACAAAACAGGATAATATAAAAAACGAAAAAGCAAGAGAGTTTTTCCTTCGTCATAAAGTAGAAGAATTTAAAGAAGAGGAAGATAATATCCTATTAAAAAGCAAACATTGCATAAGGAAAACATTAAATCAATGCTTAAAAACCGATAATATCCAAGAAAAATTTCAAGCTCCACTATTCATTAAAGACAATAATCACACCTATTGCTTAGAGTTTGATTGCAAGAATTGCCTTATGATAGTCAAAAAAGGTTTAGAGTAATATTTCACTTAGTCTCCAAGCAGGAATATGTCTTATTCCGCCTTTGGAATTTATGTGAATATCATCAGTAGAAACAACATATTTTTCATAGTTATCATCAATTGCTTCCAATGAAGAATACTCTCTTTCCATAGTTTGATTGTCATTAAGGGTAAAAGCACATTGTATATATATTGTACGATCGCCTTTAATTGCAACAAAATCCACTTCCTTATCCTTAATGCTACCTATATAGACAATATAACCATTTCTTAATAGCTCCAAATATACTAAATTCTCAAGTAAATATCCTATACCATACCCATATCCTTTGTATAAGTAGTTATTAAATGATAAATCATTAACATAGTATTTACAAACGCCCGATATAACATCTTTTCCTCTTATATTATATCTCTCTGCCTTATGAATAAGATATGCCTCTGCTATATATCCAATGTAGGATGCAATAGTATCATAGCTTGTTCTTCTTCCATTGCTTTTAAAATAATTAGAAATATTTCTTATTGACATCAAATTAGAGGCATTATTTACAATATATATAAATATATCTTCTAATAAACGAGCATCTTTTATATTATATCTTTGTATAATATCACGCAATAGGACAGTATCTTTAAGGGCAGAAATGTAGTTACGCTTTGTTTCATAGTCGGGCAAAATAAATAATTCGGGCATTGCACCACCTTGCATATATTCTAAGAAAGCATCTCTTGAAGGTTTCTTCTTTGTCACCTCTATATATTCATTGAAACTTAAAGGGAATACTTCAAACTTAACATAACGTCCTGATAGCAGTGAGGCAAGTTCTCCTGCGAGCATAGAGGAGTTAGAGCCGCTAATGAAGACCTCATATTCTGACATATAATCCTGAGAATATGAATTAATGGCATTTTCCCACCCTTCTATGTTTTGTATCTCATCAATAAAAAGATATATCCTTCCCTTAGGTTTAATCTCTTCTTTGTATAATTTAAAAAGATCGTCAAGGTCTTTGTATGTTTTAAGGAAATTAAAATCAAGAAACTCTCTATTGACAAAGAATATATTTTTTTTATCAACTCCGCTTTCTATCAATTTAAAGGCAATTTGACGAAGAATATAACTCTTACCAACACGTCTTTGCCCAATAAGAACTTTTATTAGCCTATTACCTTTATAACGATATATCTTATCGGTATAATTAGGGCGAGCAAAGCCCAATTCAAACCCACCTTTACCCCAAGGATTATAATTATAAAGTGCCTTAAATCTGTCGTCCATACTCTAAACTTTTATGCAAAAGTACAAAAGTTTCTAATACAGACGAAACTTTTATCAATTTTAACAAAAGTTTAGAGTACATTCTAAACTTTTATCAAAATATATACTATTAAAAAAATGAATTCATTTTCCTTAAAACCATATTAAATAATCCTAAAATAACTACACAATAAAAGGATATTAAATTAATTAAAAACAAGTTACTAATTTAATTTTAAAAAAAACATAATTTTTCAATTTTTTTTAACAATATTTTCATCCTTTTTTGCCAAATTTTAACATTTCTTCCTCATAAAAAACACATAATTTGACGAATTTTTAACATTTCACTCAATTTTTCAATTTTAGAGCATCAAAATTTGTTAAAATTTTCTAAAATTATTAATTCATTAATTCTCAATACACTCCAAGCAAATTTTAATTTATTTTTTCAAATTTTTAATTTAAAAATCCAAAACCTAATTTTTCCAAAATAAAACGCTGTTTTAGTTTGCTAAAACGAAGAAATAATTTCCTAAATCTTCGTTTTAATTTTCTAAAACGAAGAAATAATTTTTATAAAATCTTATTTTTATTTTATTAAATTATTAATATATAAATATATAACCAGACTTCCGTTAGGAAAAATAAAGGTCGGTTGCCGACAAATAAGTGATGGGGAAAATTATTATGCTTTTGCCTTAAAAGCTATTGCTTTCGGCAAAGATACAAAAAAGATTTGATATATGCAAATGGCGATTCCCAATTTGGGGTGTTTGGACTTTTAACATTTGAAAGGAAAAATGTTAAATATTTTTTGAAAGTGATAATTTCCTATATTTCAATACACTTTAAAGAACATTTTTTATATTTTCAGCAGATTAAATTATTAAAACTTGCAAATTTTGCAAGTTTTAATAATTCTATGATGTATTTATACTTTATCTAATATTATTTTTCCCTTATTGAAATATTAAATATCTTTTCCGCCACATTAATCATTTCATCATAAAAATCAGATCGCAATTTTGCTTCTTTTAGCTGTGCCAAAAAATGGAGGATTCCAATTATTGGACTGTGCATTAACTACAACGCTGATTATTGTCAAAAAAGTTAATGCAATAAACGATTTAAATGTTTTCATTTTTACAATAAATTTCATTTTTAATCTCTTTTGTCATCAATATAAATTAACGATATGTTCTGCAAATATGGCAAGAAGCAAAAATATAACAGACACACTTATAGCTATATTAGCCATCCATTGACCAGCTGAAGACAATTTATCCTCCGTATTTTCGTTGGTATAATCAACGAAATCTGCAATGCTCCCTAAAACCAATGCCGCAATCATAGGAATCCACTGTCCTCCAATACCAAAATACCCTCTTAGGTATATAGGAAATAATTTCAACGATGCTTCAGTTCCTCCAAATGTAAGTGCAATTTGATTTCCAAATGAAATAAAATAATTAATAATTATAAAAGCAACACATCCCAGCGCAGCAAGTCCTAAAATCAAGACAAGTATGCCTGTATTTGAACTTTTAGGTTCAGGAGGAGGAGGTGGTGGTGGATATCCACCTGTTGGGGGAAAATAAGATTTCCACGGCACAACGGTATTTCCTATTTTAATAATATCATAAGAAGATAACCTAACCTCTCTCCCCTTGATTTTTACGCCATTGATGTAAGTACCATTTTTGCTTTCTAAATCAGAAAGCAAAAAGTTGCCATGATCATCTTGAATGATTTGCATGTGGCGGCGAGAGACCTTCGCATCGTTAATTACGATATCATTAGAGGAACTACGTCCTATAGTTATAACTTTCATAATCAATATTAAAAATTGGCAAATGCGCTTATAATAACACTATAATAAATGATGACTATCAAAAACCAGACACAACCAAGCACAAAACCTGCTATAGCAAGACCTCTATTTTTTCTGTCCCGTTGAAATCCAATAACACCGAAAACAATCGCTAAAATGTGGATTCCTAATATTCCTAAGACAAGAGAAGCAATACCAAAGCCTCCTCCTTTTAGCGGTGATGGAGGAGTATATCCCCCACTTGGATCTGGATTTACAATAGTGCCATCACCGCCCGTTTTGGTAAAATATGATTGCCAAGGTATAGTAGAATTGCCTATACGAACGATATCCGTTTTATTAATATTAACCTCGCCGTGTCTACGATTACCATTAATATACGTGCCGTTTGTTGATTTTAGATCTATCAAACGATAATGCCCGTAATCATCTTCTATGATTTGGCAATGATATCTTGTGACATTTCTGTCGTCAATAACGACATCATTATTTGAACTGCGTCCAATTTTAATGATTTTCATATGATTTTCTTATTTATTATGCTTTTATAAATGCAAATTTTATTTTAGAATTGTACTACCTGGTTTCACCATTATTTTTTCTATAAGATAAGAACCATTATTATATTTCAAAAAAAGTACTTTGTCGGTGTTATCACTGTATGTTTTGCTGAAATAATCCTGATCAATTGGACATTCAATTATTTCAAGATTACCGATTTCTACAGGGTGCTCTAGTTTTATTACTATCTCTTTTGCCTTTAAACGAGAAAAATATTTTTCAACAGAACGAATTTCTATCCTTTCCTTTCCCTGTTTTGATATATTAGATACCTCTACCGTTGCATTATTATCCACAAACATTTCCTTCAATTTAGTACGGTTTTCATCGGTTGGATTTATCACGTATGCAGATAGCTGATTAGCAAAATTCTGAGCTACTATATGGGCAGCCGCACTTCGCTTCTCTTTTTCTCCATTTGGCAAAGGATTTTTAATTTCTCCTTTTGTATAATCAACATTAGTAACCTGTGCAGTTTTCAAATCATCGTTTATTGTCACAGTAAATTTAGGAGAAAGTGTGTAATACGACATCGGATTTGCATCATAAAAAGCGACTTCCTCAGGAGCTACTTCAAAATGAATGTTGATTTCTATTTTTGGAACATCTTTAGAAACGAAAGATTGTTTATCCAATGAACCCTTTATTTCACTTTCTGCAACTTTCATTGCGGCTAAACCTATTGCTTCATCAGCATACTTCTTATCTAAATTATTAGGCAGTTCTGCATACCAATTTGAAATAGCTTTTTGAGCCATAGCCTTCATAGAAGCAAGTTCATTATGAGTATAAGGATTCCTTTTTGCCTTAACTGAAATAAGCTGCACATCATTTTTTTTATCTGTTCTAACAGAGTCGTCTGTCAAATTTACTTTCCATCCAAAAGTTACGGTATACTCTACATCACTTACAAACCCCTCTCTTTCAGCACGAGTGTAAATTTCGTCTGTTGTTTCATAATAAACAGTTGTAAATTTTTTGTCTTTCTTAGATAATTTCTCAACATCAGCATTTTTACACTGAACAGGTTTAGGACTCTTATATGCCCTTTCCTCCTTAACATAACCTCTTAATTTATCAAATACTATTTCTACTCCCGTTTTTTGGATTCCTATAAATTTTTCTACTCCATTGATAATTTTTTTAAGAAATGTTTTTTTGGTGTCAATAGAAAAAGCATTTAGAGTTTTTTCATCTTCCCTCAGCATAAATTGATCGCCTGACTTTAAATTTCCAAATTCCGGTTTAATAGCTTTTTTGTCTATCAAACCTTTCTTTACGCTCTCAACAAATGCTTTATGGGCATCTACAACAGCTTGTTCAGGTGTTTTCATTTGAGCAAAGCCTGAGAAACTTACGCTCAACAAAAGAGCGATATAGTACATTCTTTTCATTTTTTTAATTTTTAAGTTATTAAATATTATTTGTTAATTATTAATCTAAATCCAATATACCCTCGTTCAACATCATCGTAATCCCTATAAGTAATACTCACTTCCTCGGCATCTGTGCTATTAAAACTTCCACCTTTGACAACATGATATTTTCTGCTATTGTCATAGTAATCTTCACACCATTCAGCAACATTGCCACTCATTTGATAAATCCCCAATTCATTGACAGAAGGCGAATATTTTATCCTAAAAGGTCTTTCTTTTTTAAACCAAATATTAGCAGGGAAACGCTTGCCATTACCAAATTTTGTATCCGCTTTTGCTTTGTTTCCACCACGAGCTGCATATTCCCACTCGGCTTCTGTTGGGAGGGAGAATTTTTTTTTAGTTTTTTGATTTAAACGCAAAATGAATTCCTGAATCTCATCAAAATTCACGTTTTCCACAGGGTAACTATCTTTTTGTATTTGATCTAGTGGCTGTCCTTCTCTATTTGTTTTTGGTTGATATAATGATGGATTAGAACCCATAATCGCTTTCCAAAAACCTTGAGAAACTTCATATTGACCAATATAGAAATCTCCAGATTCCCCACCATCTACTTCAATCATTGGATATAAATTCATGCCGGTGAAATCTTTCGTGACAAATGTTTTATCTTTTGTTTTATCTGGTTTGAGAATAAAATACAAAACTAGACTCACAATAATTATTACTGCAATTATCGGAACCAACCATAACCACTTACTAACTTTTCCGCTACCAATCCTCTCATCTATAAGTGTTGAAGGACGAACATTGCGTAAATCGTCCATAAACTCTTGAATTGTTTGGTGACGATTTTCTGGTTTAATCTGCATCGCTTTAAGAATGGTGCGATTTGCTTCATAGGGTATAGCAGGCGACAGTTCTTTCGGTTCTGGCATTTTTTCGGTTAGGCGAGCAGCAGCCTCTACAGGCACTTTTCCTGTAACAGCAAAGTAAAATGTGCCCCCCAGAGCATAGATATCCGTATATGACCCCTTGCGGCTATTAGCTGTATATTGTTCCGTAGGAGCATATCCGTGTGTAAGCATCGAAGTATGTATTTGCGTTTTATCTTGCTCAAATTCACGTGCCGAACCAAAATCTATTAGAATAGCTTTGTGGTCAGCTGTGATCATAATATTGTCGGGTTTTATATCACGATGTAGAATATGCCTTTTGTGAATGTAACCAACTGCATTGGTAATTTGAGCAATGTAATTTACAGTCTCGTTATAAGAAAGTTTACCATTTTCCGTCACTATTTGCTGTAAACTCTTACCTTCAATGAAAGGCATAACCATATAAGAAGTGTTATTCTCATCAAATATGTCTATCACTTTCACGATATTGGGATGATCAAACGAGGCAATGGTCTTAGCTTCTTTCACGAATGCTTGGCGATACTTTTCAAATGTTACCTCGCTTATTCCTTGTGGATGTATGGTCTTAGCAAAGGTATTACGCATACATTTTCCATAAGGAAAATACTCTTTGATGCACACTGTCCGGTTTAGACCGCTCTGAATCGCCTTGTAGGTAATTCCGAAACCACCCTCCCCTATTTTTTGTTGGATAGTGTATTTTCCATTGCACAATATAGTTCCTGATTGCAATTCATGTAATCCTTGTATATTTCCCTGATCCATAATTTATTTTAACTTATATCTACACATATAATCTTTGATAAAATTTCCAAATTCTCCACACGATTGATATCTGTCTGTCGGATTTTTAGCCAAAGCACGTTCAACGATGAATTGCAAATCCGAATTGATATGCGAATAAAATTGCTTCATCTGAGGCGTCGGTTCATATTTGATTTGTCGTCGAATATCTTCGTTTGCCATCCTATAATCAAGACTTTGAGAAATGAATGGCAGTCTCCCTGTTAGCATTTCAAAAAGCATAATCCCCAACGCAAAGATATCAGTATATGCACCTACTACTCCCTTTTCCGATTGTTCGGGCGGCATATATGCCGGAGTACCAAATCCTGTACTATTACTTGCATCACTCATGCGAGAGGCAATACCCAAGTCAATTAATTTAATCGTACCGTCTGGACGTATCATAATGTTATTTGACTTGATGTCTAAATGCAGAATACCGTTATCATGCAAGTAATTGACAGTATCAAGTATCTCTAGAAACAAAGGTAAAGCCTTTTGTTCGGGAATCAGTCCAATTTCGGTATAAATGAATTGCTCTAACGTGCGTCCTTCAATGAATTCCATCACTATATACAACTGCTCCCTATCTTTTAAGTCAATAAAATCCACCAGTCGGGGTATGTTGGGATGTTGATTATAGAGATACATATTTGCCTCAACTTCCTTAAATTTTTGGCGAATAATAGGATTTTTGAAATGCCTAATCTTCAGCTCCTTGATTGCTACAGGAAAACCACTACGCAAATCTACGCCCCAGTAAACCCGTGCAGTACCTCCTTCGGCTATCAATCGTCCGACATAATAGAATGGAATATTTGGCAGTTCGTTCATTACTTTTTCTGTTTGTTGTCTGTTTGAGGTTGTTGAGAAGAGGCAGCTGTATTTGCACTATCAACCGTATTTTGATTAGATTGCTCTTTCTGCTGCTTCTCATCTTTAGTTTCCCTCCCTAAGACTTTGTTAATAGCCTGTAGTATTTTTTCTTTTTCGTTATTATCTTCTGCTTCTTCAAACTTTGATTTAATATCTTTTTTCATTTGAGCAATAGATATATTCTGATTATTCGATGGCACCTTTAATTCCTTACAAATTTTGTTATAGTCATCCCACCACTTTATAGTTTCAAAAACCTCATAAAGTTCTTTTGTTAGTCTTTCCTTTTGCTTATTGAATTCTCTAACTTGCTTCAAATCCTTATCTTTTTGAAGTATTATTTCTTCTGCAAGTTTTTTGTGCTCTGTATTGCTAACAGAGATTGCTTCTTGATAAAGGACTTCTACATCTTTTTTTAAAGTCTCTGCATCTAACAACTTTTGTTTATATTGCGTTGTTAAATCTTTTTCTGAATCCTTTCTAATCTCTTCTTGTCGGGTAATTTCTTTTTCATTCTTGGAATTAATGTAATATAGAAGACCACCTAATATAAATAATAGTACAATGCAGGCAGCAACAATCCACCAAATTAGGCGTCCATTTTGTTGCCTTGTATCCTCAGGGATTTTTTGCGTTTTAGGAAATTCAGAATAAAAATAGCTCTGCCAATCCAACTTTGTATTTCCTATTTGCACAATATCGTCAAGCATTAAACGAACCTCTCCTGATATACGCTGCCCATTCACGAATGTGCCGTTTGATGAGCCCAAATCCACAATAAAGTAATTATTGTTATCATTCTGCACGAGTTGCACATGATTGCGAGAGACTTTGGCGTCCTCTATGATAACATCATTTTCTCTACTTCTTCCGATTGTTATTATTTTCATTGTTGTTTCGTTTCATAAAGAATAAGACAGGTTTTTGGATCAGACTATCTCTCTTTTGTTTATACTTTGCTTTTATTTCATCTAATGATTGAATGACATTATTATATGCTTCCCATTCCGTTTTGCTTTTTTTCAATTCTTCTTCTTTAACCTCGACCAGAGGAATAGTATTTGGTTCTAATTGCTTTAACTCTTCTTCTAATTTGTTTATATCAGAATGAGGTTTTATAATTCTTTTTTCTATTTCTGGAATTAATTCATCATCTGTGTATTTTTCCCATTCTAAGGAAATTCCTGTTTTCAAACCTTTAAACGCTTCAATAAATTCTACTCTCTCTCTCTGTAATGCATATTTTTTTTGCGAGTACCAATACCAATACAATCCTCCAAAGCAAATAGCTAAAATAACTATTGCCCGCATTATCCATTTAAGAATTCCTTTTGGCAATTTCCACTTGATACCCGTTTTGGATTTGCTCGTGGTCTTAGGATTAAAATCACAGTGTTTGTATATGCTCTTTTTGTGAGGACTATTGGATATTTGTATCAATTCTACCGTGATGTTGTCTAAGCCTCCGTTTTTCATGGCTAAGTATATAAGCATATCACCTTTTTGTTTGATAGTATCGTTATTTGACAAGACATCACTTATAGTACTATCTGAAATCATTCCATTCAAACCATCACTGCAAATCAAAAATATATCGCCATTCTTCGGCAAAATGGGAGATGTATTTATAGTCGGTTCTAGTTCTGATTTGATTCCGAGAGCTTTTAAAATACGGTTTTTATTGGGATGTGATTCAGCCTCTTCATCCGTGATATTTCCTGCATCAACAAGTGTTTGCACATAGGAGTGATCTTTGGTAATACGGTGTAGTCGTTTCTCTTTTCCAAGATATAGATATATACGACTGTCACCAACATGAGCTATATATGCTTCATCATCACAGAGTAGTAGAATACAGGCTGTAGTACCCATACCTTTGAGTTCAGGATGATTGTTCGCATAACCCAATATCTGCACATTGGCATATTGAAGTGCAGAGTCAAGAGCAGAAACAGGATCAGAATATTTTTCTTTTTTGAGATGTTCAATTATTTTTTCTACAGCAATTTCAGATGCTCGTTTACCACCGACATGACCACCCATACCATCACACACAACGAACACATCCCCGTTAGGAGTCATTGCAGCCATATCATGGCTATCTTCTTGCACCTTTCGCACATTACCAGTCTCTTCCTTTTTGAAAATGTTGGTTGTATTGATTGTTGTTAAACTCATTTCAAACTATATTAATTTTATCTATCATTCAAATCAAAAGAATATATAATATCATCAATCAAGGTTTCAAACTTTTTGTTATAACTCGGATGTGTCCATACATTAACGATGTAATAATATTCTTTGCTTGCAACATACAACACTTTACCAAACACTTTATCAAACTTCCAAAAATAATAACATATAGCCTTATTTCCTTTTCCCTCTGCTAAACTTTTTCTATTAGTACTATCTAATTTGTATGTAATTTTTTTAGAAACAGAATCGGAGATTTCTTGTACGGCAGACACTAACTTCGACAAATTTATGAATATCTTCTCTAAATTTTTCTTTAAAAGCATCTTGAACCTTATTTTTTATACATAAAAAGTTATTACAGCTTCACCGATACATATTATATCGCCACTTTTGAGAGTGGCACGCTCGAAGAAAGCCCCGTTGATTATCACCTTGTTGGTGCTCTTATTATCTATTATCTCAAACCCACCACCTGTAAATATAATTTCAGCGTGATGGCGTGAAACCTTATCGTTATTCAAAACAACATCATTATTCTTTCCTCGCCCCAAGGTGATGCGTGGTTTATTTATCGTATAATTGAATGTATCGTTACCTATGCAACATTGCAGACGCGGGTAAAGGTTTTTTGTACGCATCAGATTCTCAAGTCGCTCTTGTTCGGCTTCATTCGCCTTTTGAGCTTCCTCTTCTCTTCGTTTACGCTCTTGTGACTCTTGCTTGCGTTTCAGATCTTCAAACTTTAGATCTGAAGCCGAAATTTGGTCTTGTAATCCGGCTTTTAGCTTTGCCATCTTTTTTTTTCGTCTAACAGCACTGCTACTTATTAACCATATTGACAATCCTATCAAAGCAAGAATAAACAAAACAATCCCAACGAACCACCAAACATTATTCTTAATCCAATCTTTCAGTGAGAAAGAGGGTGGTATCAGCTGTTCCAGCTCTTCCTCGCCTTTCACTTTAAGAGAAATGATTCTCGCCTCATCGCCTCTTTTTGCATCGCTTTTGAATGAAATTTTATAGTTGTGACCAAAATATCTATCTCTTATTTGAGAATAGATATTATTCAAAGCAACTTTGGCAGAAGCTACATCCATATATGAACCAAAAGTTCCATTGGTACTTTTTGCAAAACCTTCTGATTCGGGAGCAACGCCTGATTTATAATAATACTGGATGATATATACAGGAATATGAAGCCGCTGAGCTTGGAGCAGGACTTGGGCTTCTGAGTCAGACCCCGAATTTTTCATAGAATAACCTGAAGTAAAAACAACTATGCTTTTAGCTCCTTCCATTGGTTGTAACATATCCAGTCCTTCGCGTATCGCCGAATACATATTAGATCTATTGGGAAATTCTGGGTAGCGTTCCCTGCTCGGTTGATAATTACGTATAGCTTGCTTTATTAAAAATTTATCACTTGTAAATCCATCAGTCAGAATTTTGAGAGTTGAAGGAGTGTTTTTTCGTCTATTAAAAACAGCAATAGCAATCTCATCCTTCGCAGTTATGTTTGTTTCATTGAAAAAATCAGAAAGAGTTTTCTGTGTGAAATCAAATTGTCCTCGCCCATTATGTGCCATATCTTCCCATAGGAAGAGTGTTATTTGCTGTTTCTGAGAGTGATTTTCCGGCAGGACAACCAAATCAAAATTACGTTCTTCTCCGCCTTCTTTCAGATATTGAAAATCGGATTTCGTCAATACCTGAGGAGCATAATTGTGGTACATGAAAGAAACTTTAGGAAATTTATCTACAATAAACCCTTCCCTAATTGCGCCCATATCCTGAGCTTGTGTCGTCAAACACAATAATGACAGCCACAATAACAAAATCCGTTTCATAGCTTTCTTAGAATGATGTTCTGAATTTGAAAGTAGTTTCCCCCATACGAATCTCATCTCCGTCTTTGAGGATGTGAGGCTCAAAACCGATGTTATCACCGTTCACGAGAGTGCCATGTGATGACATTTCATCTTTCAGAGCATACTGTCCCGTGCGGAATAACAGTGTTGCATGCTTATTCGACATCATTCGGTCATTGACGGTAATATTACAGTTGATGTCACGCCCGATAATATTCTGTCCTTCATAAAGTTTATAATCAACACCCATAGAATCAAAAGAGTAGGATACCAACCATCCGACTAACTTGCGTTCCGAACGATACATCTTTTTCTCTACTTTCTCGCCCGCAGGAGTATATTCTACATCCGGTTCATCACCAAAAACTGTACGACTTAGACTTGGTGGTCGCATGGATCCAGAAACAGTTTCTTTTTCATTGCCTGCAACCGTTTCTTGTTCGTCTATTATTGTTGTTTTTGTTCCGCCGAGCATGTCAGTTTTTGTCGGCATTTGGCTACTTAATCCTCCGCCAACAAAATTTTCGGTTTTTAGAGATGTTTTGCTCCCTACACCATAATTACTCTGTTTGCAATAAGGACAATTTTCTTCCTGATAATAGTGTCCATTGGGACATTGCTTAAATTTTCCAGTCATAATGATATAAATTATTATTTTATATTTAATTCAAAATGCTTTAACTCAAATCGGTCATTAGAAAAAAAATAAAACTATCCCCTAAAAACCAATTTGTATTTAACAAATTTTTAGGCAAAAATAAATCACTTTTTAAAACAAACCAAACTTTTATCAATAAAAATTAATTTACTATATATATATATATATATATCAATTACTTATAATTTTATTTAATTTAAGGTAAAACTCTTATTTTGGGGGTGATTTTTTGTTTTTTCTTCTGAAAAATATGGAAATTGTGCTAAAAAATTCTTTTTTCTTTCTTTGGCAGTATGTGCAAATTTTGCACATACTGAATTTTTTATTGTAAAAAGACAATCACAATTGTCGTTTTTATATTCTATAAATCGTCAGCCTTAGCTGACGATTTCCAATTGAAGTATGATAATGTTTTTTGAATTGGGTATACATTGTCTACCCTTTCTTTATAAATGAGGGAAAAATTGGTTAAAGATGCTTTAAGAAATACTTTCTGTTGAAATTCTACAATTGTAATTGTAGAATTGGTATTCTCTATTTTGACAGTTGTAACTGTCGAATTGGTATTTTACATTTTCCAATTTCCATAAAAAGGAATATCTTTTCAATAAAGTGTTATT
>JAISIA010000051.1 GCA_031262295.1 Bacteroidales bacterium
TAATTTTGATAAAGTATTTATTCTATTGATTGCTTTTTATTAAATAAAGAATCATTTAACATTAAAGTAAATTTCTTTGCTCCAACATCAGAAAGATGATCAGAATCATAAAAATCATCTTCTATAAAATTATTATCTTTTATATAATCGTAATATGTAAAATGATATTTCTTTTGTAAGGCATATATATGTTTATACATATCGTTTAATTGCGTTTTATTTAGTTGTTCGTAATAGGTGTGCCAAGTTGGAGTTGTTATTACAAAAAGAGAAATAGAATGTTTCAAACAATAACGAGCTATATCTTCAAAATAACGAACTCTACCTCCTATAAGAGAAGAGTCTTTTTCTGTATGAAGTTTAACCGCTGCATCTGAAATTTCAGTATCCCAATTATCTTCTTTATTTGTCAGCTTATACCGAGTTCCCCTACCTAAACTATCTACTCCAATATTAATAGTTTCTAAGATTAATGACTTTATTTTTCCTTTTGCTACTATTGGATGAGACATTTCAAAATTGTACTTAGAAAAATCGGAATGATATGGACAATCCATATAAATTTTATAATAAATGCCATACCACCACGATTTAGATTTTTCTACATCTTCTCCATTTAACGAAAAATAGCTTATATCTAATATTACATTTTTTAGATTTTTACAATAGGGAGCATAGTGTTGCAATAAATAATAGTCATATTGCAAACTCTGAGATGAATTTGCTAATGAAAAAGCATTTGATTTTAGATAAAATGGATCAACCCCATAAGCATGAGATGAGCCTAATATGAATGTTTCTATTCTATCTTTATTTTTCAACACGTATTGATTTTTATATTTGTAGGAATTGGGTATTTGTCTAACTATATACTCCATTATTGCTAATGTAATTAAACAAAGAAAGATTATAATAAGTGATAGGGATAAAAATTTTTTCATAATTATTAGAATTGGAAGTATATAAAAGTTTCTTGTTCGCCTGCAAATATGAAAATAAATAATATCAAAACATAGTAAAGCGTCATACGGAATATACGATATTTGAATATTCCATAGTTTGGCAATTGCAAAGCATGTTGTTTGTTTCTTTGCACCCATTCAACGATGACTAATATCAAAATATAAAATATAAGTTTTTTGTCAATAGTATTGAATGAATGAATATCAAATATAGAAATAGAAAACATTCGCACAATATATTCCCATGCTTGAATAATATTTTCAGAACGGAAAATAATCCAACCAATAACTACTAAGAAGAATGTCAATAAAATTTGTCCAAATTCTTTTAAAGAAGGTAATAAATGTCCCTTTGCTACTACACTAATATTTTTTCTATTCTTTCCCATAAACATTAATGGAAGAAATAACAATGCATGATAACATCCCCAAAGGATAAAAGTCCAATTAGCTCCATGCCATAATCCGCTAACTAAAAATATAATTATAGTATTGCGAAATGTTTTTATCTTTCCATAACGAGACCCTCCTAATGGAATATAAATATAATCTCTAAACCATGTTGTTAATGAAATATGCCAACGTCTCCAAAATTCAGCAATGTCTCTTGAAAAATAAGGAAAATTAAAGTTACGCATCAAATTAATGCCAAATAGTTTTGCTGTACCAATTGCTATATCGGAATAACCTGAAAAATCTCCATATATTTGAAATGTAAAAAATATAGCTCCCAATAGTAGCATAAAACCACTTTGATTAGTATAATCTGCCCATATAGAATTTACAACTACTGCACAATTATCAGCTACTACAACTTTCTTAAAAAATCCCCAAAGTATTTGCCGAGAACCATCAACTGCTTTTGAGTAATCAAATCTGCGAGGATTTAATATTTGTGGCAGTAAATTTGTTGCACGTTCAATTGGTCCAGCTACTAACTGAGGGAAGAAACTTATGTATGCAAAGAAAGCTACAATATCCCTACAAGTTGCTATCTTTTTTTGATATACATCTATACTATAACTTAGTGCTTGAAAAGTATAAAAACTAATACCAACAGGTAATAAAATATCCAATGTTACCCAATCTACTTTAATACCAAAACTATTAAGCATTGTAGCTAAACTATGCGAAAAGAAATTGTAATATTTGAAAATACCAAGAATAAGAAGATTTAAGATAATATTGCTTGCACTTATATATTTTTGCTTTATACGTTTTCCTTCAAACCGTTCTATTAGCAATCCACTAAAAAAACTAAAAAATGAAGTGAGAGCTATAAGCAAAAGAAAACGCCAATCCCACCATCCGTAAAAAACATAGCTTGCTATAAGGATAAATAGGTTTTGAGCCTTCAATTGTTTAAATACAAACCAATATAGTAAGAAAACTATTGGTAAATATATTAAAAATTCAAAAGAGTTGAATAACATATATAATAGAATATATTAAATATTTATTAATGCAATTTTTTGTTTTTAATTTCTATTACAGCAGCAAAGATATGTAAATAATAAACACCAAAAATTAGTTTAACATTTTTTAACATTTGAATTCAATCTAATTACTAATAAAAAAGAGGGCATAATTTTTCTTTTATGCCCTCTTTAATAAGATTTATATTGTATGATATTGTTTTTTATAAGAATATATTAAAACCTAATTCCAACATAGTTACTCTAAAATTATTTGTAAATAGTGCTGGGTATCCATTTTCAGAAAAGTAATAGTTCTTATCTGGTGAGAAACGATAGGTTAAAAGTATTTGATAGTTGTGTTTTGCCTCAATTTCAAGTCCTGCTCTAAGAAGAAATTCGTATGAAAAAGAATTTTTCTTATTTAATTCAGTATTGGCATAAACAGAATAGTATTTATTACCATTAAATGTTCCTGCAGAACCATCTCCATCAATAATTTTCTTGCTCTTTTCAAAATAATATTTAGCTCCAACACCCAAAGAGGTTAGAAGTTTTATATTATCATGCAATCCTATTCTAAAATTGGCTAAAACAGGTATTGTCATCTCAGAAGTAGAGAAAGGAATTTCTGAATAGCTAACATAAGGAGTTCCACTAACAACATCTTTAAAAGAAAGCAATTGATTAATATAGGTTGGTTCAAAGGAAAGAGAGAATATTTTGTTAAGTTTAAGGTCATATTTCAAAGAAATATTCCAAACAAATGCATTTGTTAAATCGTACTTTCCTTCTGTTGAACCATTAGGTGCAGAATAATTTTGAATAATTGGAAAGGTACTTGCTCCTATACCAATACCAAAATTATGCATCTTAAAATTTGTTTGCTCCTTTTGAGCATTTACATTTGTTGCAAGACTTAAAATAAATAATCCGCACAATAATTTAATGAATTTTTTTGATGAATTTTTCGTCATAAACTTAGTGTTTTTAGTGAATAATTATATTTAATTGCCTGCAATAATATACAAAAAAATATTACCACCAAAAAATATATTTTATTTTTTTACAATATATATGTGGCTTCATTTTATTATTATTTAAATACAAGAAACTTATCTGTCTTAAATTTTTTCAAAAATTTGGAATAATATATTTCAAAAATAAGATAAAAATGCAAAAATAGGATATTATTTACATCCTTTTATGGGATAATTGCTGTTTTTGAAATATTGAAATTAATAAAACAAATGGAAGTTTTTATGAAGGTATCTTTGATATAAATTCTAATTATTTTTCTCCTACTAATTTTTTAAATTCTTTTTTGAATTCTTTTTTAAAGGTTTTAAGAGTGCTTTTACTCATTTTATCAGAAATTCTATCCCATTTATTCATTGTTTCTGCTTGTTTATCCAAATATTCTTCTTTAAATTCTTTGTAAGAAGAATCTTGGGGGGACATTTCTTTTAATTTATCACTCATTAGTCTTAATTCATACATTTCCTGAGCCGCTTTTTTTGCTTGACTATCAACAGAATTACAAGCAATAAAACAAAACATTATTACACCTACTAAAAATAGTTTTGTTAAAATTTTCATAATTTTTTCTCTTTTTTTTATTTTTAAAGTACAAAGATACACTTTTTTTATACTTGAAAAGTTTTCTTTCACAATTTTAATAAATTATCATATTTTAAATAAATCCTATTCCCAAAAGTTAACAAAAAATGAAAGTTTTGGGAATAGAGGAAGTGATTTTATGCTTTATTTATACAAATCTTTGTACATTTACACCGAAAAAAAGGTTAAATAATTTAAGAAATTATAATTAATCTTCAATGGAAAACAAAACAAAAACAAAAAGTTTGGTTCTATAATTATACATTAATAATTTCATAAAAATAAAACGCTGTTTTAATTTACTAAAACGAAGAAATAATTTATTAAAACGAAGAAATAATTCTCTAAAACTTCGTTTTAATCTTGTTGGAATATAGATATATAAGAATACTATCAGACTTCTGTATGACGAATAAATGCCCGTTGTGGGTCGTTAGGAAAATTAAAGGTCGGTTGCCGACAAAGTGATACAATAGCTATAAAAAAATAAAGAGAGGCATTGAAAAATACCTCTCTTTATTTTTTTATTTTGCATATAAGGAATTTAGTATTCCCACATATCGTCTTCTATTTCAAAAATCTTATTTTTTACATTTTCTGCTTCAAACAATGCTTCGTCACCTGTTGTATATTGACTTATTAAACGACTATAAACATTAGATTCTCTAATTATGTAAGAACTAAACATTCTCTTTACAAATATATCATCATAACTTCTTCTTTGAGCATCGTTTTTAGGATTATAAACCTCTGTATTAGCCAAAAGTTCTCTTACCTCAGGGTCATCAAATCTAACCCAGAACAAAGGAATTGGAATTGGAGCTGAATCTTCTTCTTTTATTTGATAATAAATCAAAGAAA
Source organism: Bacteroidales bacterium (assembly GCA_031262295.1). Taxonomy (GTDB): domain Bacteria; phylum Bacteroidota; class Bacteroidia; order Bacteroidales; family P3; genus UBA10566. Next base: position 4,859 of record JAISIA010000051.1, read on the forward strand.
ATCCTGCTATTCTTACATCTTGAACTGTTCTTTGTTTATCAATAAACCAATCTTCCTTAATACGTAAAGACTTAATATCATCTGGTGCAATTGGAATTATTATCGTTGTGTCTACTTGTACTTCTGTTCCATCCATATCAGGAAGATATCTTGATGTTGTTTGCTTTCTACTTAATGAATTTTTCTTTTCTTCCCATGAAGAAATTTCTTTTTTAAATTCATCATCTTCATATATCTTAATCTTTCCTTCATTTATTGCTTGTTCCAAAGCATAGTAAAGATTTACTCTTCCTTGATCTGGAACAACGGGATAGTAGAAAACCTGATTTAATTTTTCTCTGAAATCTATAACTCTCCATATCTTCCATTGATATACCACATCAGCCTCTCTTACATAAGGAAATGAGAATGCTTTTCTTTGACGGAAAGATACTTTTTCATAAAAACTATCTCTTGGTCCTTCTTGTGGTTCATCTAATACTTGGGCAAAAAGATTTGCTCCAAATAGGGTTGTTATTACAAATAAAAATAGGGTTACTCTTTTCATATTGCGTTAAATTTATTGTATTGTAAATATCATTTGAGGATTAGAAACACTCTTTTCTCCATCAGGACCCTTTGCCCTAATTTCTTCTATATATACTTTATTTCCTCTTCTTAATCTTTTTATTTGAGCCACCATTTCAGGAGTAAAACCTGCTCCTCTTGAAATTAAAGGAGCTTGACCATCACCACCAGTGTTGAATGACATTGTAAAGCCTGTTACATTATAGGTGACAGGAAAATCAAATCCTTCCATAGTTACTCTTAATCTTCCTTGTGCTAAAAGAACTTCTTTAGCTATTCTTCCACCATCGGAGGCTCCAACCATTGCCTTAGGCTTTGGAATTTGTTTAACACGGAATGTCATAGCCCCTTGTCTCATTTGCTTTCCACCAATATTTGCAGAAACAGATATTTCTATCTTTTGTTGAGTCTTTGCATTTACAATATAATTTCCAGAAGATACCTTTTTTATTGTGGCTCCACCTCCACCAGTTATTGTAGGGATTAGATTATCTGCTGCAACAGCAGGAGAAGATATTGAAATAGGGTTATCAACACCTATATATATAACATTCATATTTGTTGGAGAAATTGTAACAGAAGGAGCAGCTACCATATATTCTCCTTCAAAAACATAAGGTTCTTCACCTTTTTCTCCCTTAACATAAACTGTTCCTGTATATTTTTGAAGTCCTATTGCTCCTGCTGGAAATTTAAGTTTTATTATTCCTGCTTCTCCCAACAAAGAAGCTCCTCTAACATCAGCTCTAAGTTGAGTTTTTGAATCATAAGCAGAGACAAAAACTTCTGCTTCATAAGCATCTCCTTGTGTAACATAAGTGGATTTAGGAACAACCTTTGCTTGAACATTGTCAAATTTATAGTCATCAGCACTAACTGAGGACAACAAATTATTTACAACATCAAATTCTGCATTTTGTATTTCTGATTTAAATTTATTTAGAAGGACTAAGTCGGCAAGAGTTATTGTATTGTAGAAATTATATAATTGCCAATTTAATTTTTGTCCACTATTGTTCTCGTGAAGTGATTTTGTGTCAATTTGCATTGCTTTTAACTTATCCACAAATCTTGGATCTGCCAAAGTTAGCATCTTTGCTTGATAATCTTCTATTTTCTTTCTCAATTGAGCAGCTCTACCTTTTGAACCATCTTCTGAACCACCAATAAAAAATTGAGTAGGTTCTGTATAATTATCCTTTGCTTCTATTCCATCAAATCCTTTTTGTTCTAAAAGTTTTTTTGCTTCAGCTTTTCCGCCTTTAAAACCTTCAACAGTTGCAACCAATTCATATTTTAAATTATCTATATAATCTATTATGGCTGCTGTTTCTTTTCTTACTTCTTTGGCTTTCTCCCAATTTGCTCCAACCTTTTCAGGGTTTAATGAATAAGCTTTCTCAAAGTTGCTATAAGAATTATCTATTTTAGTTGCAAACAACTTATTTGTTGTTTCCATACTATCACCAACTGTTACGAAGGCATTAAGAATCTCAACTGATACATTTAGTGCTAAAAGTGCTGTATAGACTAAATACATCATTGAAATCATTCTCTGTCTGGGGGTCTCCGGACAATTTGTTGCACCCATAATTACTCTATTATTTTAGGTTAATATGTTGAGTTAATAAGCCTGAATTATCTTGTTTGCATTGCTGCAAGCATATTGCCATAAATATCATTTAAAGCAGTAACTTTCTTAGAAAGAGCATTAACTTGTTCTTTATATCTAAGCACATTTTCTGCTGTATCTGCAAAATTGACAACTAAATTATCTATCTTTTCTTGTACTTGTTTAGTAGATTCTAATTGTGCTGTTGAATTTTGAATTTGTAATTCATAAAGTGCATTTATAGAAGAAAGACTTGAAGCCATTGTTTTTAGTTCATTCAAATATGAAGAATCTCCACTTGTTAGAGCAAGAGCTGTTTCTTTATATATATTAGATAGAGTTGATACTGCACTTGCTGCATCTTGAACATTTGCTAAGTATTCTCCTGAAACCATTAAATCCTTATTTAGATAGTCTGCTGTCTTACGATATGAAGCAGATAGTTCAACTACTGATTGAGTTGCATCATCAAGATTTTTAATAAATCCTTCTGAAGAAGCAGCAGCATTAGTAACGTTTCCTAATTGAGAAGTTGTGTCTGAAAGATTTTGAAGTCCTTTTCCTAAACTTTCTATTAGTTCAGGTCCTATCTTAGCCTTTGAAAGCATTTCATCCAAGTTTTGAGAAGGAGTTAATCCATTCTTTGCAGCCTTCTTTTCTTCTTTCTTTTTCTTTTTCTTGTTTTCTTCCTCTTCTTCCATACCTGCTAATTCAGGATAAGCCAAAGACCAATCGTATTCCACGTGCAAAGGTTCAAATGCAGAAACGAAAAAGATAATAGACTCTGTCAACATACCTATTGTTAAAAGAACAGAAGCTCCCGTCCAGTGTTCTATTTTAAATAAAGCTCCAACAATAACGGCTGATGCACCAAGCCCATATAATTTTGCCGCAATATTTTTATAGGTCTTACTTCTTACAAAACTATCAAAACTCATAACTAATTTATTTTTGTGGATTGTTATTTATTATATTATTAATTTTTTTCTATTATTTTTTTGACTAATGTTTATATACGTTTGAAGATGTTTTTGGATTATCTCCTCTAACTCTACCAAGATAGGATTGAACACAACGGAAACCTACATAACTCTTTCCTGAATCTTGATATTCGTAGGCACGAGTTGAAGTTCTTATGAAATGCTTTTGATCTTTCCAAGAACCTCCACGAATAACTTTTCTCTTCATTTGAGGAGAATCTTGATCTGTTGCTTCATATCTCATAGTTTGATTTAGATCATGAGCTACATTGTATGCAGATTCATTGAAAGTATCTTCACACCATTCAGCAACATTTCCTGCCATATCGTAAAGACCAAAGTCATTTGGTGCATAGTGTCCAACTACTATTGTTTCTATTCCTCCGTCCTTATCATAATTTCCTCTTGTTGGTTTATAGTTAGCAATGAAACATCCCTTAGCATTACTTACATAAGGACCTCCCCAAGGATAAGGTACTCCTTCTGAACCTCCCTTAGCTGCATATTCCCATTCAGCTTCTGTTGGCAAACGGAAATCTTCCATTCTTGCATAATCTTGTCCTTCTAAATAATTGTTCATCATAAATGTTCTCCACATAGAAAAAGCTTTTGCTTGTTTATAAGTTACCCCTACAACAGGATAATCATCGTATGTAGGATGAGAAAAATATGAACGTGTGTAATTGTCATTATAGGAATAAGCATAATCATGCATCCAGCAAAGAGTGTCAGGATATATGTTTATAACTTCTTTTTTGATTAATTGATTTCTATTCCTTAATCCATTAGGTCTTCCTGCAAAAGCAGAACCTCTATATTCTTGACTTAATTCAGCACCAGAATGATCTTTTTTTGCAGCAGCTTGATAATCTATCCAGAAATATTCATAGTTCAATTTCTTTGTATCAACCTGTCTTTTGTTATAAAATCTTTCTTCAGTTGGAATAAATATAGGATCCAAAGCATCTCTTTCTTCAGAATTTGCCAAAGTCCAATCTATTTTAGCTTTCCAATTTATAAGAGGTGTGCCGTATTCTTCTCCGTATTGATCAACTTCTATAAGGTATTTCTCAGGAAAGATTTCTCCCAACAATTTATAGGCAATAGAATCTCTAACCCAATAAACAAATTGTCTGTATTCATTATTTGTTATCTCTGTTTCATCCATCCAAAAAGAATTTATTTGAACAGTTTTTGGTTGGAAGGTGTTGCTTGAATATGGATCTTCATCAGCAGAACCCATCATAAAACTACCCTGAGGAACTTCTACCATTCCGTAAGGCTGCATATCTTCAAATTGTTTTCTGTTTTGAACTCCTATAAGCTCACCGCTCTCTGAGGAACCACATCCTGCAACCAATAAGGTTAAAGATGCCAATAAAAATATTCTTCTCATATTATTATGAATTTATATTTCTTAATTTCTTTCAACATATAAACGCAATTACTTTATTTTAGTTACACTTTTAGAAATATTTTTAGTTTCTTCTGGTGTTACGATAACTTGTAGGAGGTTTAGGTGAGCCTTCTATCTTGAAGCAATATCTCAAAAATACTTCAAAAGAACCATAAGACTTAGTTGAAAGACGAGATGTTGGAATATCATAAGCTAATCCCAATTTAAAGCCTCCCAAGGTGACACCCGCTAAAATGCTAAACGCATCTTGAATTCTATAATTTATACCTCCCCAAAATTGGTAGTTATACTCCAAAAGGGCTGTTGCGTCAAGTTGATATGTTGAAAGTTCTGTTTTAAGTAGGGCTGAAGGTAGTATTCTAAAAGACGGATAAGCAGGAATTGTCCATTCATATCCTGCTAAAATAAAGTAGTGTCTTTTATCTTCCCACTTCAATTTCTTACTTTTTGTTTCCAAAAGTTTAGTTGAAGAAATACCAGCATAGAATTTACCCGGTATTTGATAGTATGCTCCAAAAGCCATGTCAAAAAGAAAATCATCTTTTTGTGAAGCGTCTTTAAGGACAGGGTCATTTGAGGTTAGCCCTATCTCATCCAAAGTACTTATTTGGTCACTTCCAACTAAGGAAGAAAAGTCTATTGAAGAAGAAAACATCTGTGCCTCCAAACCAAAGGCTAAATTACCTGTTGGAAGCTCTACCCTATATGCGTAATCTATCTTTACAAAGGTCCTTTGCCAATAACCTATGTTTTCAGAAACAATAGTTGCTCCAATACCTCCGTGAAGGAAACGTATTGGCATATCAAAAGACACATTTAAATTTGTAGGAGCAGAAGGGTTTTTGCCATTAACATCTGTTAAAACTAAGCCCATCCACTGATTACGATAGAATCCAGTTAAACAAATCGCCCCATTACTTCCTGCATAAGCGGGATTATAGGAAAGACGATTAAACATATATTGAGTAAATTCTGGTTCTTGTTGAGAAAAACCTAAAAAAGGTAAAGTCATAATAGCGGCAAAGAGAAAATTTCTCATCGCCCTATAATAAAAAGACAATACTTTGTGATGCGAGATTATCATCATAAACACCTTATTTTAAGTTTCTTTATAGTATATAACATTGTTTGCATAGATAAAAAGCAAAAAAATGCACCCTGCAAAGGTAAAAATAAAATTAATAATATAAAGTAATTCTGCATTTTTTTTAATTTTATAAATGCTAAATCCTTATTATGATTGTTAATTTTTCTTAATTAAGAAGGCAAAAATAAATCTTTTTTTTAAATACAAAACAAAATCTTTTCCCCATAAACAATTTTTTTGTTTGCCTAAAAAAGAATTTTGACACTTGGTCATTAAATAAAAATACACCATAATTTGCGTTAATATTAATTTCACAAGGAGATGAATCACTTTGTTTTGATTATATAAAAATGTAATTTCAAAAAATATTTAACATTTTTTTCTTCAAATGTTAAATTCCGAAACTTCAAAACGGAAAGTTGCCATTTGCATTTATCAAATATTTTTTGTATCTTTGCCGAAACAAAGTTTCCTTTTAAGGCAAAAGCATAATAAATTTTCCCATAACTTATTTTTCATTTTTATTATAAGATAATCATTTTATTATTAGTGTGTTATCCTTAAATAAAACTTCGTTTTAGAAAAATAAATCTTCGTTTTAGAAAATTATTTCTTCGTTTTAGCAAACTAAAACAGCGTTTTATTCTGCTAAAATAAGGTTTTTGTTTTTAAAATTAAAAATACAGAAAAATATATTGAAATTTGCTTGAATTATATTGAGGATTAATGAATTAAAAATTTGGCAAAATTTTAACAAATTTTGGAGATGCAAAATTGAAAAATTGAGCAAAATGTTAAAAATTCGTCAAATTATGTGTTTTTTTGATGAAATTATGTTAAAATTGGTCAAAAAATGGGGTTGGAAATGTTAAAAAAAATTGAAAAATGAAAAAGCTAAAAAGTGGTGTATTTTTTTCCCTATTGTTTTTTCTAAAAATATTCCTTAAAGAATCTTGACCCTTAATTTTAATTGTAGAGAATATTTTTGCAAAACAATAAAACAATAATACTTATTGAGAATTACCATTTAAGAAAATTACATATTGTTAATATGTAATAAAATTATTATTTTTGCAGATTAAATTCTATGGAAATAGAGTTATATATAATAAAACGAAAAAGGAGATAAAATTAAAATATGAAAGGGAAATATTCTGAATACAAGCAATTGGATTTAACCTCTATAAATAAAGAGATATTTAATTATTGGAAAGAAAACGACACATTCAAAACTTCTTTAAAACAAAGAAAAGGATGCCAAAGATTTATCTTTTATGAGGGACCACCATCTGCAAATGGACAGCCGGGCATTCATCATGTTATGGCAAGAACTATAAAAGATATATTTTGCAGATATAAATCCATGAAGGGATATTATGTTGATAGAAAAGCAGGTTGGGATACTCATGGATTGCCTGTTGAATTGGGAGTTGAAAAACAACTTGGCATAACTAAGGATGATATAGGAAAGAAGATTTCTGTTGATGATTATAATGCTGCATGTAAGGCAGAGGTTATGAAATATAAGGATTTGTGGGATAAACTCACAATGGAAATGGGATATTGGGTCGATTTGGATAATCCTTATATAACTTTCAAAAATGAATACATAGAAACGCTTTGGTATTTGCTTGGTAAATTATACGAAAAAGGCTATTTGTATAAGGGATACACCATTCAGCCCTACTCTCCTGCGGCAGGGACGGGACTAAGTTCTCATGAATTAAATATGCCGGGAGCTTATAAAGATGTAAAAGATACAACTATGGTTGCCCAATTTAAGTTGAAAGATGAGGATAATACATTTTTCCTTGCTTGGACAACAACTCCTTGGACTCTTCCTTCAAATACGGCATTGGCTGTGGGAGAAAACATAGACTATGTTTTAGTTGATACATTCAATCCATACAATGCAAATAGCATAAAGATTATTATGGCTAAGGCTCTTTTGCATTCCTTTTTCCCAGAAAATGGAGAAGAAATACAAATGAAATATGAACATGGAGATAAACAAATTCCTTATCGCATAATTAAGCAATTCAAAGGTAAGGATCTTGTTGGAAAAGAATACGAACAACTTCTTCCATGGGTAAAACCACAAGGGGATGCATTCAGAGTTATTTCGGCAGATTTTGTTACAATAGAAGACGGAACAGGTATAGTACATATTGCTCCTACATTTGGTTCTGATGATGATAGAGCTGCAAAACTTTCGGGAATATCTCCACTTATGCTTTTGGATAAGGATAATAAACCTCAGCCAATGGTGGATCGTCGTGGGAGATTCTTCTCATTAGAGGATTTGGACGAGGATTTTGTAAGAAATAATATTGATGTTGAAAAATATTCTGCCTTTGCGGGCAAATTTGTAAAGAATGCATATAGCGATATTCTTACAGGGGAGGATATGACCTTGGATATTGAAATAGCACTTTTGCTAAAACAAGAGGGAAGAGCCTTTAAGATAGAAAAACATGTTCATAATTATCCTCATTGTTGGAGAACTGACAAACCTGTTTTATATTATCCGCTTGATAGTTGGTTTATTCGTACAACAGCAATTAAGGATAAACTAATTGAAAAGAATAAGACAATAAATTGGAAACCTCAATCCACTGGCTCAGGTCGTTTTGGTAATTGGTTGGAAAACTTGGTTGATTGGAATTTATCACGTTCTCGTTATTGGGGAACACCTCTTCCAATTTGGAGAACAGAGGATGGAGGAGAAGAAATTTGTATATCTTCTGTCAAAATGTTATCCGAAGAAATTGAAAAAAGCATTGGAAAAGGCTTTATGAAGGAAAACAAATACTCGGGTGATTATAATTCCTTTGATTTGCATCGTCCATACATAGATGATGTTGTTTTAGTTTCTCCTTCTGGAAAAAAGATGTTTAGGGAACCAGATTTAATTGATGTTTGGTTTGATTCAGGTGCCATGCCTTATGCACAACAACACTACCCCTTTGATTGTGATGATGAGAAATTAAAGGAATGTTTCCCTGCTGACTTTATTGCAGAGGGAGTAGATCAAACTCGTGGATGGTTCTTTACTCTACATGCAATAGGGACTATAATATTTGACAGCATAGCTTTTAAGAATGTAATTTCAAATGGGCTTGTTTTGGATAAAAATGGAAATAAGATGTCCAAGCGTTTAGGCAATGCTGTTAATCCTTTTGAGATTATAGAAAAGTATGGTGCCGATGCAACGCGTTGGTATATGGTTTCCAATAGTCAGCCTTGGGAAAATTTAAAATTTGATGAGCAAGGTATTGATGAAACAAGAAGAAAACTCTTTGGTACATTATACAATACTTATGGCTTCTTTGCACTATATGCCAATATAGACAACTTTACATACAAGGAAGCAGATATTCCATATAATGAAAGACCTGAAATTGATAGATGGATTCTTTCAGAGCTAAACTCACTAATAAAACAAGTTGATACTGCATTAAGCCAATATGAACCTACAAAGGCTGCAAGAGCAATAGGAAACTTTGTTGATGAGTATTTAAGTAATTGGTATGTTAGATTATCTCGCCGCCGTTTTTGGAAGGGAGAATATTCCACAGATAAGATTTCTGCATATCAAACCCTATATACAACTTTGGAGGTTTTATCTCAACTAATGGCACCAATATCTCCTTTTTATGCTGAAAAATTATTCTTAGATTTGAATAATATAACCCTTCGTCATAAGACCAAAGATGGAAAAAAAGTCCTTTCGGTTCATTTTACATCCTTCCCAAATAGCGATGAAAAACTTATAGATGTTTCTTTGCAAGAAAGAATGCAGTTGGCACAGAAAATATCTTCAATGGTTCTTTCCCTAAGAAAAAGAAATAATCTTAGAGTAAGACAACCTCTAAATAAAATAATGATACCTGCAATTAATGAAAATATTTCTTTGCAAATAGAAAAGGTAAAAGAATTGATTCTTTCTGAGGTAAATGTTAAGCAATTGGAGTTTTTAACTAAGGAAAACAATATTTTGGTTAAGAAAGTTAAAGCAAACTTCAAGGTTTTAGGTCCAAAATATGGAAGTAAAATAAAAGAAATAACAAGTGCATTAAACAATTTATCCCAAGAAGATATAGCTTCCTTAGAAGAAAATGGAAAAATAAGCATTAGTATTTCAAAAGAAGATACAATAGAATTAATGCTTTCGGATATGGAAGTTCTAACTCAGGATATAGAAGGTTGGGTTGTGATGAGTCAAGGTAATATAACTGTTGCTTTGGATACAACAATTACTCCTTCCTTACTAAGAGAGGGGATAGCAAGAGAATTAGTTAATAGGATACAAAACATAAGAAAATTCCAAAATTTTGATGTTACAGATTATATTAAAGTGGAAATAGAGTACAATTCTCTTTTAGAGGAAACCTTAAAGGAGCATTATAACTACATTGTTGGAGAAACCCTAACTAAGGAACTAAGATTAGTTAATCAAAAACCTGCATCTGCCTATTTGGGACAAGAAATTTGTGAGCCTATTTCAACGATAGACATCATTGAAGGAATGGAATTATGGATAAATATTAAAAAGGTGTAAGTATAAATAATTAAAAATTTAGAACTATGGCAAAAGAAAATGTTGCAGAAAATGCAAAATTAGAAAAGTTAAAGGTATTGCAATCTACCATTGAGAAGATAGAAAAGAACTATGGTAAGGGTTCAATAATGAAACTTGGTGATAAACCATCGGTAGAAGTTAATGTAATTCCAACAGGTTCATTAGGGCTTGACATAGCTCTTGGAATAGGAGGATTACCTCGTGGAAGGGTTATTGAAATTTATGGTCCTGAGTCCTCAGGTAAAACAACCCTTGCAATACATGCAATTGCTCAGGGACAAAAACAAGGAGGCGTTGCAGCATTTATTGATGCCGAACATGCCTTTGATAGTTTCTATGCAGAGAAATTAGGTGTTGATATAAATAACTTATTCATTTCTCAACCCGATAATGGGGAACAAGCATTGGAAATTGCAGATAATCTTATCCGTTCTGGTGCAATAGACATAATAGTTATAGACTCTGTTGCAGCATTAACTCCAAAGGCTGAAATAGATGGAGAAATGGGAGATAGCAAAATGGGCTTACAGGCTCGTTTAATGTCGCAAGCTCTTAGAAAATTAACCTCTACAATAAGCAGAACAAATTGTTGCTGTATATTCATCAATCAATTGAGAGATAAAATTGGAGTAATGTTTGGCTCTCCTGAAACAACAACGGGAGGGAATGCTTTGAAATTCTATTCATCTGTTCGTTTAGACATAAGAAGAATACAAACCATAAAAGAAGGAGACCAAGGTATAGGAAACAGAGTAAGAGTTAAGATTGTGAAAAATAAACTTGCTCCTCCATTTCGTCAAGTTGAGTTTGATTTAATGTTCGGTCAGGGTATCTCAAAGGTAGGAGAGATTATTGATTTAGGCGTTGAGCACAACATAATAAAGAAAAGCGGTTCTTGGTTTAGCTATGGCGATACAAAATTAGCACAAGGAAGGGATGCTGTTAAACAATTGTTGTTGGACAATGAAGAATTAATGGCAGATATTGAAGAAAAAATAAAGGCAGCTTTAAAACAATAGTTAAATAGTAGCAATATAATGAGAGTTCAATTAAATCAAATAAATCCCAAAACACTATCCTTTGAAGACAATCAAAGAATAATACTTAGTTGTCTTAATAAAACAAATGATGATACCCTATCTATATTTCCAGAACTTTCAATAAGTGGCTCTCCTCTTTTTAGTAGAATTTCATATAATGATGTTTTCTCTTTTTCTTCTTTTGTCTTAGATAGCTTAATAAAGGAAAAAAGGGATGTAATTATTGGTTCTGCCTTAAAAATTGAAGATAAAAAATACAATTCCCTTGTTTTCCTTTCTAAGGGTGAGGTTATAGGTTTTTCAAACAAAAAAAGGCTATCTATTTTTGATGAAGGCTTTTCCATTGGTAATGGAATAGAAACAATAAACTATAAGAACGAAACTATTGCCTTTGGTTTTATGGAAGATATTGAAGAGTTTTTAGATACAAAACCTAAAATTACAACCCTAATTCTTTGTTCCAACACCCTCTTTACTTTAAATAAGCAAAAGGAAGTTTTAGAAAATATTTCCATTATTGCAAGAAAATTAAATGCAAACATAGTTTTTTGCAATCGTTTTGGGGCAGAAGGAGGCTATATCTTTAATGGGGCATCATGTATTGTTAATCAAAAAGGAGAAATTTGTGCTTTGTTTGATTCCTTTAAGCAAGAAAGCGAAGTATTTCAAATAGAAAATATAAAAAAGATTAATCAAAATGCTCTATCTCATTATAAGAAAATTTTAGAAGGACTATCCCTAAGCATAAGAGACTATTTTGACAAAAACAATATAGGAAAAGCTGTTGTTGGACTTTCAGGTGGAGTAGATTCAGCCTTAGTTGCAGCTTTGGCAGTAAGAGCTTTGGGGAAGGAAAGAGTGATTGGAGTTTTAATGCCTTCACAATACTCTTCTTCTCATTCAATATCCGATGCCTTACTTTCGGTTAAGAATCTCGGAATAGAACACTACATTGTCCCTATTGAAGAAATGTTTTTCTCCTGTTCAAATACCTATAATTCCATACTAAAAGATAATGAATTTTCTCTTGCAGAGGAAAATCTCCAAAGTAGGTTAAGGTGTGTTACTCTTATGTTTTTTGCAAATAAAATGAAGGCTGCACTCCTAAATACAACAAATAAGAGTGAAGCCTCTGTTGGATATGGAACTCTTTATGGAGATACCTCTGGTGCAATCTCTGTTTTAGCAGACTTATATAAAACAGATGTGTGGCTTTTATCTAAATTCATAAATGAGGAATATAGAAAAACAGCAAATTCTTCAATAGATAGTCTTCCAATACCAGCAAATTCCATAGAAAAGGCTCCTTCTGCTGAATTGCGTTACGATCAAAAAGACACAGATTCTCTTCCTCCGTATGATATATTAGATAAGATTTTGATGAATTATATTGATAGATCAAAAAATATAGAAGAGATTTGTAAGGAATTTGATGTTGAGGGTATTAAAGTAGAAAAAACAATAATAAATAGGGTTATAGAGTTAGTAAAAATAAATGAATGGAAACGGCGTCAATGTCCTATGGCAGTTAAATTAAGTAATTCTGCCTTTGGAATAGATAAAAAATTTCCTATATCTTAAAAATAATATGAGCGATAGTATAAAACACGAATGTGGTATTGCATTACTACGATTGAAAAAGCCACTTCAATATTACAAAGACAAGTATAAGACCGACTATTGGGGCTTAAACAAGATGTATTTATTGATGGAAAAACAACACAATAGGGGTCAAGATGGAGCAGGTCTTGCTTCCATTAAATTCAATACGCCAATTGGAACGCCCTACATAAGCATAGAGAAAAGCAATAGTTCAAGACCAATACAAGATGTTTTGCAAAGAGCTTTCGCAGATCAAAGATTTATGGGGGAATTGTTTTTAGGGCATCTTCGTTATGGAACTTTTGGAAAGAATGAATTAGATAATACCCATCCTTTTTTAAGAGAAAGTAATTGGAGAACAAGATCCCTTGTTTTGGCAGGCAATTTTAACCTTACTAATATTGATGAATTAGTAGGGAAAATGATTTCTTTGGGACAACATCCTGTTAAGGCAACTGACACAGCTGTTATATTAGAAAAGATAGGTCATTTTGTGGATAAGGAAGTTGAAGGATTATTTCGCAAGTACAAAGATATGGGAATACCCAATAAGGATATTACCGATAAGGTTGCACAAGATATAGACATAGCTCAAATTTTAAAAAACTCAACAAAATATTGGGATGGAGGATATGTTATAGGCGGAATGTTAGGTCACGGAGATGCTTTTGTTATAAGAGACCCAAGCGGAATAAGACCTTGTTTCTACTATGAAAATGATGAAGTCGTTGTTGTAGCATCTGAACGCCCTGTAATCCTTACTGCAATGAATATGAAAAAAGATGAAGTTAAGGAATTAGGTTGTGGAGAGGCTATAATAATTAAAAAAGATGGTTCAGTTAAGATAGAACAAATAAAAACACCTGATGAAATACCTGCAAAATGTTCTTTTGAGAGAATATATTTTTCACGAGGTACAGACTCAGATATATATAAGGAAAGAAAGGCTTTGGGAAAAAATCTAAGAGATTCCATACTAAAAGCAATAAACTACGATTTAAAAAATACCATAATTTCATATATTCCCAACACAGCATCGGTTGCCTTTCAAGGATTAGCAGAGGCATTGACCCAATATACAAATGAGAAAAGGATAGACAATATTCTAAAAACACAAGAAAAGGGAAAATTGAGCAAAGAGAACTTAGAGGAAATCTTCTGTGAGTCTCCACGAAGGGAACATTTAGTTGTAAAAGATGTAAAGATGAGAACATTTATTACAAACGATAATGACAGAGATGATATGGTGGCTCACGTCTATGATGTAACATACGGACAGGTCAAAGACTATATTGACAATTTAGTTGTCTTAGATGATAGCATAGTAAGAGGCGTTACACTAAAACAAAGTATAATAAGAATATTAGATAAGTTAAATCCAAAGAAAATAGTTATAGCTTCCTCCGCTCCACAAATACGTTATCCCGATTGTTATGGTATAGATATGTCCAAAATGTCAGACTTGGTTGCATTTTGTGCTGCAATAGATTTGTTGAAAGAAAAAGGTATGGAGCATATTATTGAAGATGTCTATAAAAAATGCAAGGCACAAGAAGCACTTCCAAAAGAGGAGATAATAAATTATGTAAGGGAAATTTATATGCCTTTATCCAATGAAGAGATAACAAAAAAGATAACACAAAGACTAACTCCTGCGGATTGTAATGCAGAAGTTGAGATAGTATATCAGTCTTTGGAAGGATTGAAAATGGCTTGTCCAAATAATCAAGGCGATTGGTACTTTTCTGGAAACTATCCAACAAAGGGAGGAAACAAGGTAGTCAATCAGGCTTTTATTAATTTCTACGAAGGGAATAATGATAGGGCATACTAAAACCTTATTTTAATTTTCTAAAACAAGGTTTTATTTTCCTAAAACGAAGATTTAATTTTTTTTAATAAGGTTTTATTTTTAAGAAAATATAAATATATAATTATAGAATCCAACTTCCGTTAGGACAAAATAAAAGTCGGTTGCCGACAGAACCCGACTTCCGATAGAACAGAATAAAGGTCGGTTGCCGATGAAAAAGAATAATAAAAATAAAGTTTTTGTGTTATAAGTACATTTTATAATCAAAAATTAATTTATAAATGTCTTTTATTTCATTTTAAAATAAAAGAAAGAAAAATATCTTAATAAGGTAATTATGAGTGAAGATAAATCGCTTTTATTGGGAAGAGCAAGTATAGGGAGTCTTTTAGTGCAGTATGCTCTTCCTGCTGTTGTTGCAATGATTGCCTCATCGCTCTATAACATTATTGACAGCATTTTCATAGGACATAAACTTGGAGCTTTGGCTATTTCAGGTCTTGCTCTAACCTTTCCTTTTATGAATTTCGGTGCAGCAATTGGTACTTTGGTTGGTGTAGGTGCTGCAACATTAACCTCAATAAAACTTGGAGAAAAGGACTATCATTCTGCCAGAATGGTGTTAGGAAATGTGGTAGTGCTTAATTTCATATTAGGAACCTCCTTTGCCCTACTTACTATTCCTTTTCTAAGAGATATTCTCTATCTTTTCGGAGCAAGTAATGATACAATTGACTATGCATACGACTATATGTTTATAATACTTTTTGGAAATATTTTTTCACATATATATTTTGGTCTAAATGGTCTTTTACGTGCTTCGGGACATCCTCAAAAAGCTATGTTTGTTACTCTTTTCTCTGTTGGATTAAATGCAGTTTTGGCGGCATTGTTTGTTTTGGTTTTTGAATGGGGAATATCGGGAGCAGCATGGGCTACATTTATTTCTCAATTTCTTTCTCTTGTTTGGTTAATACTAATATTTATAAAAAGGAATAAGGCTCTCTACTTTACAAAAGAAATATTTAAGTTAAAGAAAAAAATTGTTCTACAATCCACTGCCATAGGTTTGGCACCATTTCTAATAAATGCAGCAGCAAGTATAGTGGTTATTGTTATCAATACTCAACTACAAAAATATGGAGGAGACCTTGCAATAGGTGCATACGGGATAATAAATCGTATATCTTTCATTTTCCTTATGGTTGTTATGGGTATAACTCAAGGAATGCAGCCAATAGTTGGTTACAATTATGGGGCAAAACTATATGGTAGGACAATAGAGGTCTTTAAGAAAGGAACAATTTTGGCAACAATGGTTATGAGTCTTGCATTTATTGTTTCAGAACTTGTACCTACTTTGGTGACAAAGGCATTTACAACAGATGGACAATTAATTTCTTTATCCTCTATTGGCTTTCGTATAGTTTTTCTAATGTTTCCAATAGTGGGATTTCAAATAGTTGTTGGTAATTTCTTCCAATCTATTGGCAAGGCAAAGCAAGCAATATTCCTTTCATTGACTCGTCAGGTTATAATACTAATACCTTTTTTGTTTATTCTTCCTCAATTTTTGGGCTTAGAAGGAGTTTGGTGGAGTTTTCCAATAGCAGATTTTATTGCAACTATAATTGCATTTTTCTTCATAATTAAAGAAATTAAATATTTAAAGACCTTAATTCATTAAGAAATCTCTTGCCAAAATTTCTTCCAGCAGGGGTTTTACTATTAATTAAATCATAAGTTATATGGATAAGTTCTTCATATATCCAATTGTTTTCTTTAACAAAGTTTATAAGAATTTGAATTAGCCATATCTTTGTTGCAATTCTTGTTTTTTCATTAAGTAAAAAATTGAAGCATCCTTCAATAAGAATTGTTTTATCCGCATTTTCAATTGCATAAATAAGTTTTTCAGACGCCTTATTCTTTTTATATAATAAGAAAGCATTGCTTATCATCTTTGCATATATTCTCATAGAGGAATTATTCTCTATCCTACTAAAGTCTTTTAATAAAGAGGCAATAATTATATCTAATATAACAGGGTTTTTTCTTTGAATTTTCTCTATTAACCAGCAAGAATGAAAATCCTCAGGATGTTTTCCATTAAAAGAAAGCTCATATAAATAGAGCATATCAAAATTTTGAGAAAGTAATTCTTCAATAATTTTTTCACAATCCTCATTATTTAGCCTTCTTTGTAGAGTTTTTCTTAATTCTTCCTTATTTATCATACTTTTTTATTTAAAATAAAAAAGCAAGATGAGTTATTCTCATCTTGCCTTGAATATACCAAACAATCTATTTTAGGTATTATTTCTTTGTATTCTTGACGCTGTCCTTTACAACTTCTACTAATTCCACTTCAAAGCAAAGAGTACTTCCAGCAGGTAGTTCAGGAGAATCCATATCTCCATAACCTAAATCAGCAGGTACCCATAATAACATCTTAGAACCTTCACCCATTAGTTGCAATCCTTCTTTCATTCCCGGAATTATACCATATAGTCCCATTATAACAGGGTCTTGATTTCTTTCAAATGTGCTTTCAACAACTTTTCCGTCAGTTAAAGTTAGTCTATATTGGATTCTAACCCTGTCTTGTTCTGTTGGCTTAACATTGTTTCCTTCTTTTAAAAACTTATATTGCAAACCTGATGCAGTTGTTTTTACACCTTCTTTTGCCTTGTTTTCATTTAGGAACTTTTCTCCCTTTTCCCTATTAACCTTTCCTTTTTCAGCAGCCTTTGCCTTTTGTTGTTCTTGCATCTTTGTTTGGAATTTCATCATAACTTCTTGCATTTGCTCAGGCTTAATTATAAGATTTGTATCTCCATTGAAAGTTGCTTC
Source organism: Bacteroidales bacterium (assembly GCA_031262295.1). GTDB lineage: Bacteria > Bacteroidota > Bacteroidia > Bacteroidales > P3 > UBA10566. The sequence continues at coordinate 22,412 of JAISIA010000051.1, forward strand.
CAATGCCTTTGCCAAAACTTCTGTATTTAATTCAATTCCTTCTGCCTTCATTTGCATTCCCATATTTGCTCCAAAGCAATAAGACGCTGAATCTACAATTGTCTTCAAATCTTTTGAAGAAACACCTTTTTGAGAGCAAGCAGAAAATGTAATACCTACTACTATCAATAATGTGAAAGCTTTTACTAAATTTAGTTTCATTTTTTTTAAATTTTTATATTCTATATTATGCGTTTATTAACACCTTATTTAAAGGTGTGCAAAGGTACATTTATTTTCCTAAAACATAATAAAAAAATAAAAAAAATATAATAAACCCCATTTAGATCATTAGGAATTTTTAATTTTTATTGGTTACAGAAAATGTATTTTCAAAAAATATTTAACATTTTTTCCTTCAAATGTTAAAGTTCTGAACACCCCAATTTGGGAAACCCCATTTGCATATATCAAATCTTTTTTGTATCTTTGCCGAAAACAAAGTTTCTTTTAAGGCAAAAGCATAGAAATTTCCCCATAACTTATTTTTATTTTTTATTTCAAGATAATCATCTTATTATTAGTTTATTATCTTTAAATAAATCTTCGTTTTAG
>JAISIA010000082.1 GCA_031262295.1 Bacteroidales bacterium
AAAATTTGTTTGGATTATATTGATAATTAATAATTTGAAAAGCTGAAATTCCGTTAGGAAAAACAAAGGTCGGTTGCCGACAAATTTTGAATGAAATGTTAAAAAATGTTAAAATTTGGGCAAATTTTGATAAAATGATGTTAAAATTAGTCAAAAAATGGGGCGAAGAATGTTAAAAAAAATTGAAAATATAATATTTTAGATCTTTTTTTAATTCAAAATTGTCATTTCTATATTTTTATATCCTTTTCATAATACTAAATATTGGTAAAAAAAAATTAAAACTTTGAATAGAAAAAATTTGTGTGTATATTTGCAAAAAGTTTGTTTTATACAAACGAAAAATATGTTAAACACTTAAAAGTATATATTTAAATGGAAAAATTACTTCTATTAGGCGATGAGGCTATTGCACAGGGAGCTATTGATGCAGGTCTATCGGGAATATTTGGCTATCCCGGAACGCCATCAACAGAAATTACAGAATATGTTCAAGGTTCCAAAGAAGCAAAAGAAAAGGGTATTCGTAGTGCTTGGGCTTCTAATGAAAAAACAGCAATGGAAGCAGCCTTGGGAATGTCTTATGCGGGTAAGAGAGTGATGTTTACTTGCAAGCATGTTGGGATGAATGTGGCAGCTGACGCTTTTATGAATTCGGCTATCACTGGTGTAAATGGAGGAGCTATATTTATTGCAGCAGATGATCCTTCTATGCACTCTTCACAAAATGAACAGGATTCTCGCTTTTGGGGATATTGGTCTATGGTTCCTGTTTTAGAACCTTCAAATCAACAAGAGGCTTATGATATGGTTCATTATGGATTTGAATTATCTGAAAAGTTCCGTCTGCCTGTTATATTGCGTGTTACAACACGATTAGCTCATTCAAGGGCAGGAGTAAATATTAGAAGAAATACTAAAAAACAAAATGAGGTTTCCATACCTAATGACCCTAAACAATTCATTTTGCTTCCTGTTAATGCAAGAAACAACTATCGTTCTTTGATTGCAAAGCAAGATGATCTTTTAAAGGCATCGGAAGAAGATGGATTTAACCAATATTTTGATGCAGATAACAAAACTATAGGGATAATTGCTTGTGGGTTATCCTACAACTATCTTATGGAAAACTTCTCTAAGACAAAGTGTCCTTATCCTATATTAAAAGTAGTTGAATATCCTATGCCAATAAATATGGTTAATAAACTATATGAACAATGTGATTCAATATTGGTTTTAGAAGAAGGGCAACCTTTATATGAGGGGCTATTGAAAGGCTTATTAAACAAGGGCAAGAAAATAATGGGACGTTTGGATGGAACAATATCTCGTGATGGAGAATTATCTCCTGCCTTAGTTGGAAAAGCACTTGGTTTGGAAGTTAAGGAAGGTTTGCCTATTCCAAGTCTTGTTTCTCCTCGTCCTCCTAAACTTTGCGATGGATGTCCTCATATTGATACATACAAAGCATTGAATGATGCGGTGGCTTCTTATAGTAAGGGAAGAGTATTTTCCGATATTGGATGTTATACATTAGGAGCACTTCCTCCTTATAATGCAATTAGCACAACGGTTGATATGGGTGCATCAATAACTATGGCAAAGGGAGCATCGGAGGCTGGATATACTCCAACAATTGCTGTTATTGGCGATAGTACCTTTACTCATTCAGGGATGACAGGTTTATTGGATTGCGTTGTTGATAACACTCCAATAACAATAGTTATATTAGATAACTCAATTACTGCGATGACAGGTTCTCAAAAGTCTTCTGCAACAGGACGTATTGAGTCAATATGTGAGGGTATTGGAGTTGCCAAAGAACATATTAGAGTTATAACTCCATTAAAGAAGTTTCACGATGAAAATGTAAAGGTTTTCCAAGAAGAAATTTCTTATCAAGGTGTCTCTGTTATAATTCCAAGAAGAGAATGTTTGGTTTGGGCTAATAAGAAACGTAAAGAGGCAAAAAATAATCAACAATAGTTTTAATTTTTTAAAATAGATTAATATGAAAATAGATATAATATTGTGTGGAGTTGGAGGAATGGGAGCTTTAAGTACAGCAGCCATAATCTCACAAGCAGCTTTGGATATGGGGATGTATATGAAGCAAGCAGAAACTCATGGTATGGCACAAAGGGGAGGAGATGTTCAATCTCATCTTCGTTTATCCGATAGTCCAATTTATTCAGATTTGATTCCAGAGGGGGAATGTGACATTATTCTTTCTGTTGAACCAATGGAAGCATTACGCTATCTACCTTTCTTAAATAAGGAAGAGGGTTGGGTTATAACCAATGAAAATCCTTTTATCAATATTCCAAATTATCCAGAAAAGGATGTTGTTATAGCGGAAATAAAAAAGATAAAGAATAGTATAGTTTTTGATGCTGATAAAATAGCAAGAGATTTGGGTAATCCAAAGGGAACAAATATGGTTGTTTTAGGTGCAGCTTCTAAATATTTAAAGATAGATATAGAAAAATTGGAAGCAGCAATAAAAGACATATTTGGTAAAAAGGGAGAAGATGTTGTAAATTCCAACATTAATGCTTTAAGAGCAGGAAGAGAAGTTGCAGATAGGATATAATATTTTTTCAAATATCAAATACTTATTGTATATAGAATAAAAAAAGGGGTTCATATTTGAACCCCTTTTTTACCATGGAAAATATTAAAGTAATATTTATTTTCTTCTTTCTTTTATCTTGGCTTTCTTTCCAGTTAGACCTCTAAGATAAAATATTCTTGCTCTTCTAACCACACCATATTTATTTACTGTGATTTCTTCAATGAAAGGAGAGGCAAAAGGAAATATTCTTTCAACACCAACACCGCTTGATATTTTTCTTACGGTAAATGTTTTTGTGACACCTTCACCTGATATTTGAATAACGTCTCCTTTGAATTGTTGGATACGTTCCTTGTTTCCTTCAATGATTTTATAAGATACTGTTATTGTATCCCCAGCCCTAAAAGCAGGATATTGCTTTTGTTCAGTTAGGCTATCAACATATTTCATTAATTCTGGCTTACTCATTTTTTCAAATCTATTTAAGGGATTAAACAACTATTAACTATTCTTCACTTTATTTACAACAGCAGTGAATGTCTCAGGATGATTCATTGCTAAATCTGCAAGAACTTTTCTGTTTAATTCAATGTTGTTTTTGTGAAGTAGTCCCATGAATACTGAGTAAGATACATTATTTTGACGACAAGCCGCATTGATACGGTTTATCCATAATGCACGGAACTCTCTTTTTTTAACTTTTCTGTCTCTGTAGGCATACTGTTGTCCTTTTTCCCATTTGTTTTTGGCAACTGTCCATACATTTTTACCTCTTCCCCAAAAGCCTTTGGTTCGTTTAAGGATTTTTTTTCTGCGTGCTCTTGAAGCAACGGCATTGACTGATCTTGGCATAATTTTTAATTTTTTTTGTATTAGTGCTCTTTGTCAATAAAGAAACTTATTCTAACTAATACAATGGTTAATAACTCCGTTTTTGTAAATCTACTTTATAAGCATTTCTAAAATTCTTGGCTCATCACACTTTGCTACTGTGTCTGTGTAAGCCAAGTTTCTCTTTTGTTTAATAGTCTTCTTTGTTAAGATGTGACTATGGTAGGCATGCTTTCTCTTCAATTTACCTGTTCCAGTAAGTGTGAAACGTTTTTTCGCACTTGCTTTAGTTTTCATTTTTGGCATTCTACGTCCGATTTTTATTTTTTATTTATAAATTCCCACCCTTTTTTAGTGGGGTTGTTTTCCTCTTTTTATTACCTACTTTTTAGGAGCTATGATCATTATCATACGCTTTCCTTCTAATTTAGGCATCATTTCAGGTTTGCCATATTCTAAAAGTGCTTCGGCAAACTTTAATAGTTGAGTTTCGCCTTGCTCCTTATATACTATAGTACGCCCCTTAAAAAATACATCAACCTTAACTTTGTTTCCCTCTTGCAAAAACCTAATAGCATGCTTTAATTTAAAATTAAAATCATGTTCATCAGTTTGTGGTCCCAATCTTATTTCTTTAACAACAATCTTGGCGCTTTTAGCCTTTATCTCTTTTAATTTCTTTTTCTGTTCATAAAGAAACTTCTGGTAATCTATAACCCGACATACGGGAGGATTAGCAGAAGGAGAAATCTCCACTAAATCTAATTCCAAATTATGTGCTATCTTTAAAGCTTCTCTAATACTGACTATACCAGTTTCAATATTATCTCCTACCAAACGAACAACAGGTGAAGTTATGTTTTCATTTATAACATGCTGTTCCTCTTTTTTTATTGGCAGCCTTTTGTTAAATTGTACTTTGGTTGCTATAATTAATTCCTCCTAATTTAAGTTATACAATTAAATTTTATTGACGTATTTATTTTTTTATTTCAATTCTTCTCTAATTTCTTCATTTACCATCTTAGCAAAGTCTTCAATTGTCATCTGACCTAAGTCTCCACCAGAATGTTTTCTAACAGAAATTGTGCCTTCCTTTTCTTCCTTTTCTCCAACTATAAGCATATAGGGAATCTTTTCTATTTCAGCGTCCCTAATCTTTTTTCCTGTCTTTTCACTTCTTAGATCTATATCCCCACGAAGCTCAAAATTAGCGAGCAAAGATAATACTTTTTTTGAATATTCAGCAAACTTATCGCTAATTGGTAAAATAATAAATTGTTCAGGTGTAAGCCAAAGAGGGAAATTTCCTCCTGTGTGCTCAATTAAAACTGCAACGAAACGTTCCATAGAACCAAATGGAGCACGATGTATCATAATTGGTCTATGCTTTTGATTATCCGCTCCTGTATATTCTAATTCAAAACGTTCTGGAAGGTTATAATCAACCTGTATTGTTCCTAATTGCCATTTTCTTCCTATTGCATCCTTAACCATAAAGTCTAATTTAGGTCCATAGAAAGCAGCTTCTCCAATCTCGGTTGTAGTTTCTAATCCTTTTTCTTTTGCAGATTCAATAATTGCTTTTTCAGCTTTTTCCCATATATCGTCACTACCTATATACTTTTCCTTATTATTAGGGTCTCTCAATGATATTTGGGCAGTGAAATTATCAAATTTTAAGGTTTTAAATATGTATAATACTATATCAATAACCTTACAAAACTCATCCTTTAATTGCTCAGGAGTACAAAATATGTGGGCATCATCCTGAGTAAATGACCTTACACGTGTCAATCCATGCAATTCCCCACTTTGTTCATAACGATAAACCGTTCCAAATTCAGCAACTCTAAAAGGAAGATCTTTATAGGAGTGAGGTTTAAATTTATATACCTCTATATGATGAGGACAATTCATAGGCTTTAAAAGATATTCTTCGCCCGGATTAGGAGTTGTTATTGGTCTAAAAGAATCCTGTCCGTATTTTTGATAGTGCCCTGAGCATTTATAAAGCCCAACATCTCCAATATGAGGAGTTATTACCTGTTGATAGCCATAATCTCTTTGTACTTTTTTAAGGAAGTTTTCCAACTTTTCTCTTAGCATTGCTCCTTTTGGAAGCCACATAGGAAGACCTTGTCCTACCTTTTCGGAGAACATAAATAGCTCTAATTCTTTCCCAAGTTTTCTGTGGTCTCTCTTTTTTGCCTCCTCTAAGAGTAAAAGATATTCATCCAATTCCTTTTTCTTAGGGAATGTTATCCCATATATCCTTGTTAATTGCTTTCTTTTTTCATCTCCCCTCCAATAAGCACCAGCCAAAGAAAGGAGTTTAATTGCCTTTATTGGCGAAAAGTCCATTAGATGTGGTCCCCTACATAAATCGGTGAAACTTCCACTTTCATATATTGTTATTGTGCCATCTTCCAATTCATTTATCAGTTCCACCTTATAGGTTTCCCCTCTTTTAGAAAACATTTCTAATGCTTCCTTTTTTGAAATCTCCTTTCTTATTATTGGAATTTTTTCCTTTGCAAGAAAGTTCATCTTCTCTTCAATTGTAATTAGTTCCTCAGAAGAAAGCTGATGATCTTTAAAGTCTATATCATAATAAAATCCATTTTCAATAGCAGGACCTATTCCAAAAATTGCATTAGGATAAAGTTCAGAAACAGCCGCTGCAAGCAAGTGTGCAGAAGAATGCCAAAAGGTTTGTTTTCCTTCATTATCATTCCAAGTAAATAGCCTTACACTACTATCCTTTGTTATAAGCCTATTCAAATCCCATTTTTCACCATCAACTGCGGCAGAAAGAACATTACGAGCCAAACCTTCACTAATTGACTTGGCAATATCAATTGAACTTATTGGTTCGTTAAATTCCTTAATTGAACCATCAGGTAAAGTTATCTTTATCATAAAAATATTTTTTTCTTTTTTAACGTAAAAAGGTTAAAAAATAGTCTGCAAAGATATAAAACTAAAAGCATTTACCAAAATAAAACGCTGTTTTTACCTTTTTATAGCATTTTCTAATGCCATTTCCTTGCAATATTTATGCACAAGGGTAAGCAAGGAGGAAAAGAACGCCTGCATTTGGCATTATAACTTGCTGATAATGCTCAAAACCTCTTTATCAATGAGAGGATTACTTGCTTCAAAAATTGACAAATTTTCTTTCCTGTTTTGAATAAAAAAGAGGAAAAACACTATAATAAAAGAGAAAACAAAGAATAAAGAAATAATTATATTACAAAAATAATGTATTTTTGTGCTTTAAGAACTATAACTAAAAATAGTTTAATCTGATTTTTGAAGTCAAAAATAAAATCTAAAAAGAAATGAATCAAGATTTGGCACAGATTGTTACATACTATGCAACAAAATCACATAAGGAATTAAATGAATTATTACTTAATAAATCAAAAGATAATTTAATTTCTAATCTAACAGACCTTCTTACAGCATATATAAATGATAAAAATTCTTCATCTTTAAGAGAATTTGTTACAGTATCTATTGCAGGTTATGAACATAATCCTCAAAAATTAGGTTATAATGGATTTAAACAATCCTCTCCAATAGGAGGAAAAGCAATAGCTTGCGAGGCTAAACCAAAAAATATTCAAACTGATGGTTATGATAAAAAAGTAATTAAACCAAAATTAAATGGTGAAGGAGGCTTTAATGATTATACTTATGAAAGATTTGAAAAGGATGCAAAAGAAAATTTGCATATTCTAACAAGTGGTTTTATTGATGGAGAGTTGCAATATATCTTGGAATTTTCTTTTAGTGCCATATATGAACGTTTAAAACTACAAGTGCCAGAAAATCGTACAATAGGAACATATACAAGAATGGCTAAATTTAATTTTTCACACTATAAAGATCATTATTCTTTAAAAATAACTTATGCAAATAAGTTATCAATAGAAAAAAACAAAAAATATTTTAATAAATCCCTTTACTCTTTTCTTATAAATGAATAAGCCTATAAATGAAATAATACAAGGTAATACTTTGGATGTATTAAAAACTATTGAAAGCAATTTCATTGATCTTTCTATTACCTCTCCACCTTATAATAAACAAGAAAAGCAAAAAGGATGGTTGGTTAAAAATGTAAAATATGATAAGTTTCGTGATGTTCTTTCGGAGGATGAATATCAGGAAGAACAAATAAAAGTTCTTAATGAATTATATAGAATAACAAAACCGGGAGGTTCCCTTTTTTATAATCATAAAATAAGATGGGATATTGGACAAATGTATCATCCTTTTTCTTGGCTTGAAAAGAGTCTTTGGACAATTAGACAAGAGATAATTTGGGATAGGATGATTGCTGCCAATATTCGTGGTTGGCGTTTTTGGCAGGTGGATGAAAGGATTTATTGGTTATATAAGCCAATAAATAATAATAAAATTGGAGAAGAATTAGAATCTCGTCACGCCCTACTTACTTCAATATGGCGTTTTTCTCCCGAAAGAAATAATCCACATCCTGCTCCTTTTCCTATAACCCTACCTGTAAGGATTATTAGTTCAATATTAAATGATAATGATGCAATTGTTCTTGATCCCTATTCTGGAAGTGGGACAACATTGGTTGCAGCACAACTATTAGGAAAAAAATATTTAGGAATAGATATTTCAGAAGAATATATACAATATTCAAATAACCGATTATTAAATTCTGTTTTAGAGAAAAAAGAAGTTGAAAAGGAATTAGAAAAACATTTAGTTCAAAAAACCTTTAAACAACGCAAAACAAATGGAGAGAATGTTGGAAAATTCCAAACTAATATACAAAAAGAAGAAAAAATAAAATTCGCAACAGGAAAATTAGATTTCTAATTTT
>JAISIA010000085.1 GCA_031262295.1 Bacteroidales bacterium
TTGTCCTAACGGACCACCAAGTGGCTTTTATTAGTCCTAACGGATGTCTGGCAACCAACCTTTATTTTTAGGCAATTCAATAAGGAAAATCAGCAAGGGGAATTACGTAAAATAACCAATAGCAAGCGGATTTATCTCTTTTCCCGTATTGTTTCTTTATATAAATTACCATTATTTGCATATAATATTAGTTTTATAAGGAAATGAATTACATTACTTTGGTATATGAAAAATATAACTTTCAAAAAATATTTAACATTTTTTCCTTCAAATGTTAAATTCAAAATTTCAAAACTGAAATTTCCCGTTTGCATTTATCAAATCTTTTTTGTATCTTTGCTGAAACAAAGTTTCCTTTAAGGCAAAAGGCATAGAAATTTCCCCATAACTTATTTTTATTTTTGATGACGATATAATAGCTTTATTGTTAGTATATTATCTTTGACTAAATCTTCGTTTTAGAAAAATAAAACGAGGTTTTAGAAAATTATTTCTTCGTTTTAGCAAAATAAAACAGCGTTTTATTTGAACATTTCTTCGTTTTTTTCTGCAAAAATTAGAATTTGGTTTTTTTAATGAAAAATTTAGAAAAATGAATTAAAATTTACTTGGATTGTGTTAAGGATTAATGAATTAATAATTTTGAAAAATTTTAACAAATTTTTGCATAGTAAAAATTGAAAAAATGAATGAAATGTTAAAAAATGTTAAATTTTGGCGAAAAAATTTACTAAAGTGTTAAAAAAGGGGTGTTTTTTGGGGCGAAGAATGTTAAATATTTTTGAAAATATAATATTTTAGGTCTTGAAATTGTGGAGTTGATAGGTAGTTATTGCATTTACATAGAAAATTCTCCTTGTTTTAATTTTTTTTAACGCTGTTTGATTTTTATGAAATTATTAATGTATAAATATAATACCAGACTTCCGCAAGGACAAAGTAAAGGTCGGTTGCCGACTACCAGACTTCCGCAAGGACAAAGTAAAGGTCGGTTGCCGACTACCAGATTTCCGTTAGGACAAAATAAAGGTCGGTTGCCGACCGGTTGCCGACAAAATTTGGTTTATGTTAATTAATTTTGTTAATTTGCATAATCAAATTTGATACTCACTAAATTTTAAATAATGGGAAATAAATAAATTATTCACTAATATTAATTATCTGTATGAAAAAATTATTCTTTTTGTTTTCAATGGCAGTCTTTGCTATGCAAACCTTTGCACAGACTCCATTAAATGAAGGATTCGAGACAGGAGTATTCCCTCCTGAGAACTGGACTACTTATCTTGTAAGTGGTCAATGGCAATGGGACGCTTTTGATGATGAGTATTTTGCTTATGATGGAGCGTATTTAGCTTATGCCGATTGGGAAGAAGCGGGAGGAGAAAAATGGTTGATAACCCCTAAACTTTCTATTGGAAGTGTGGAAGATTCAATTAGTTTTTATCTAATGACCGATTTTCCTTCTTCCGATATTGTTGTCAATGTAAAAATTTCTACAACTGATGTGGAATTATCTTCATTTACAACAACACTTTCATCCCTTACCAACACTGCTCTTAGTGAGGATTGGTCAAGGTACGCATATTCTCTTTCCTCTTTTGTTGGTCAAGAGATTTATATTGCATTTCAAGTTGTGGAAAATATGAGTTACACTACAATATATTTGGATAATGTTCAAGGACCAAATATTGTCTTACCCTCTTGTTATAAACCAACCAACTTAGTTGTTAATAATATTACAACCTCTTCTTGTGATATATCATGGACTTCTCTTTCTGAAACAGCATCTTTTTATATTATTCAATATATGCAAGATTTTGAAGACAATTGGTCAAATGCAATAACAGATACTGCAACAGAAAATACTTTTTCTCTTTCTTTGCTTCTACACTCTACAAGATATAAAGCAAGAATACAAACCTCTTGTTCAGAAGAGGAAAGTCAATGGTCAAATGAAATTTATTTTTCAACACCTTGTCCTTCTATTGCTCAATTGCCATACATTATGAATTTTGATAATGAGGCTTCTTATGGAGACAATCCTCCTAATTGTTGGACTATTCCTTATTATAATGAAAATACTTTTGTAGATAATTATTCTTGGAATGCTCATAGTGGAGAAAATTATCTTTATTCTTATCTTACTTCTGATGATCCAACTATAATCACTCCTTCTTTTGCAGAGGATATACATCTATTGGCTATAACTTTTTGGGCAAAGGCACAAAGTAGTGATGAAAAAATTGCAATTGGATTAATATCTGATATAGGGGATTATTCTACAATTGAAATGATTGATACAATTGAACTATCTAATCAATATATGGAATATGAAGTCTTTTTTAATAATTCTACTTTAACAGGGACAGATAGGTATATAGTTATAAAACCATTTTCCCTTAACTCTTATGGTTATTTTTATATTGATGATATTGTTGTGGATTATATTCCTTCTTGTGTAAGACCAAGCGATTTTGCAGCTAATAATGCAACACTAACTTCTGTGGATTTATCTTGGAATAGTGAAAATTCTTCTTGTAATATTCAATATATGCCAATAACTGAAAGTAATTGGGATAATGCAAATATGGTAGTTGCTTTAACTAATCCATATACACTAAATGGACTTACATCATCTTTACGCTATAAGGTAAGAATACAAGCCTCTTGTTCAGAAGAAGAAGAAAGTCAATGGACAAATGAAATAAGTTTTGCAACATTATGTTCTCCTATTATAACATTACCTTATTTTAATAATTTTGATTATGAAGTATCGGAAAGCGGTCTTATTCCCTATTGTTGGACAAGACCTTTAAGTTCTACTTCTAATACTTATCCTTATGTTTTTAATGATGCTTCAAGTGCATATAGTGGAACAAATTCTTTGTATTTTTATCCTTCTTCTCTAAGTAGTAATACTTCTATTGTAACACCGCCTATTGGGGAAGATATAAATTTATTAAGAGTTAAGTTTATGAGTAGGGCATCCTCCTCTGGTAAGAAGATAGCCATTGGAGTGATTTCTTCCTTAGAAGATCTCTCTACATTAGAAATGGTTGATACTATAACATTATCTACTAATTATTCAGAATATGAAGTTGCTTTTAATCTTACTCAGCTAACAGGAGAAGGTAATCACATCTTTATTCAAACGCTTACATTAAATTCTTTTACTTCTATATATATAGATGATTTTACAATTGATTATATCTCTTCTTGTTTAAAGCCAACAAATTTAAGTGCAAGCAATACAACAATAAATTCTGTTGATTTATCTTGGAGTGGTGAAAATACGCCTTCTTGGAATATTCAATATATGCCAATAAATGAAAGTAATTGGGATAATGCTCAGATGATAGTTGCTTTAAGTAATCCTTATACATTAAATACTCTTAGTCAAGGCACAGAATATAAGATAAGAGTGCAAGCAAATTGTGGTTCTTCGCAAAGTGATTGGACGCCTTCAATAGATGTTGCAACTCTTTGTGATACTTTATCCCTTCCTTTCTTTGTTGAAACTTTTGAAAATGTTCCTCCAACTATTTGTTGGACAAAAGCAGGTGGAGAATTACCTCAAAATGGTAATGCAACTCTTGTGGGTAATGGTTCATGGAATGGTTCTGAACAAGAGATTTATTTTGGTGGAGGAAATAATGCAAGTATAAATTTATGGAGTAATACAAATGGATGGTTAATCTCTCCAAGTATTTTCTTAGGAACAGAAATTGCTTTATCACAAGTTGAATTGGATGTCCTACTTTCATCTTTTGGAGGTGGTCTTCCTGATTTAACAGGTGATGATGATATTTTTGGTATTGTTGTTTCTACTGATAATGGTTTAACATGGAATAGAGAAAATGCAATACTTTGGACAAATGAGGCTTCAAGTGAAAGATCACTAAATAGTCTTTATCCAATGCAACATATAATAGTGCCATTAAAAGATGCAAATAATAATCCTTATCAAGGCATTGTTCGTATTGCTCTTTATGCATCTTCAACAATATATAATGCAGACAACTATTTATATGTAGATAACTTTGCTATAAATCCTTATAATGCTTGTCAGAATGTGTCAGGATTAATAGTTAATGCTTTTACAACTAATGCAGATGTTTCATTTATTGAAAATGGAGAGGCTACATCTTGGGAATACATACTAACAAGTGATATGACAATTACTAATATAGAGGAATTAACTCCTAATAGTATTGATACAACGCATTTTTCTATAACATCTCTTTCTCCACTTACCCAGTATAATCTCTTTATTCGTTCCCTTTGTCAAGGCGGAACATATAGTGGGTGGGTTCAAGTGAGTTTTTCAACCGATGCTTTGCCTGCAACGATTCCTTATTTGTGCGACTTTGAAGAAGAAACAGAAAGAATGGCTTGGAGGAAAATTAATTCTCCTATTGCAGGATGGGCGTTTGGCTCTGCCGCTGGAAATGGACCAACAACTGAAAACTTAACAGATAGTATTGCTATATACATTTCATCTTCTCAAGGAGAGAATTACGGGGAGACAATATATGGTAATGTGTATTCATATACATATAGGGATATAGATTTTGGACAAGAGGAAGGCTCATATCTATTAACCTACGATTGGAAATGTCAAGGCTCTTATCCTAATGATGGATTAGTTGTATTTCTTTTAGAGACTTCAACACCTATAACAGCAACGCTACCTTCTTTTGTTTATGATTCATCTTTGGTTTTCAACGCTGGAAGTTCCTCTTGGCAAAATGGAGAGATTGCATTAGATAATGTAAGTGGAGTAAAACGTTTAGCCTTTTTCTATAAAAAAGATTATTCTCCTAATTCTCCTGCATCGGCAATAGATAATATTTCAATTAGTCAAACCTCTTGCATTCGTCCATATAATGTAATTGCATCTAATATAAGTACAACCTCTGCTACTATTTCTTGGAATGAAACCTTAGCTGATAGTTATATAGTATCATATAAGAAAGAAGAAGAAACTATTCAAACTAATATTTCTTCAATATCATCTCCTTTAACTTTAACAGGACTAACTCTTGGTATGCAATATATGGTTTCAGTAAGAGCAATATGTCAAGAGGACACAACAACTATGTCTAATGCAATTTATTTTTCAACACCTTGTCAAGATGGAGCAATATCTTCATTCCCTTGGGTAGAAGGTTTTGAAAATGGTCTTAATTGTTTTAGACAAGAAATCATAGAAGGAGGTTCCTATTGGACAACAAATACTCAACAAAATGGCTATGCTTATAGCGGCTACACAGCACACGGAGGGAATTATTTTGCAGGAATGTTTGATGAAACAGATAGTGATGATAAGACTAAATTAATCTCTCCTTTGTTGGATATTACCTCTATGGAAACACCTACTTTGGAGTTTTACCATAGACAAAAATTGTGGAATGCAGACCAAGATGAACTAAGAGTATTCTATCGTGTAGATGAAAACTCCGCTTGGATAGAATTAATGGCATTTACTGATAGTATAACCTTGTGGAGAAAAGATTCCACTATTCTTATTAATCCTTCTGCAACCTACCAAATAGCATTTGAAGGAAATGCTAAATATGGTCATGGAGTTGCAATAGATGATATAAGAATTTATGATGCATCAGGAGCAGAATGTCCTCCACCAACGTCACTACAAGTTGGCTTATCAAACACTTCAGCCTTTCTTTCTTGGATGCAAGGTGAGGATGAAACTTCTTGGCAGGTTAAATTGGGTGTAATGGGAGAGGTGATAGATGTTCCAAATACATCATACCTATTTACTAATCTTAGTCCAAATACAACATATATTGCTTATTTAAGAGCAAATTGTGGAACAACTTCTTCTGCTTGGCAAAGTATAGAATTTACAACTTTGACTTTTTCTCCAATAGTTACAACCCTACCTCCTACAACAATAAATCAATTCTATGCAACGCTAAATGGAGAATATTTCTTTGTAGCCTCCGAGCCAGAAAGTAAGGGTTTTGAATATAAGGTTTTGGATTCAGAGAATTGGAACATTGTTTATGATGCAGAAGGAGAGAATATTTTCTATAAAAATATAACAGGATTATTTCCCGATACTGAATATAGTTGTAGGGCATTTATAATAATTGAAGGCATTGGTACAATTTATGGAGAGGAAGTATCATTCTCTACTCCTGAAATTATTCCTCCAATTGTTATTACAGGGTATGTAACAGATATATCTGCATTTAGTGCCAAGTTTTCTGCATCAGTTGTTCCGGGAACAGAAGAAATATATTCAAGAGGATTTGAATTAAAAACCTCTTCTCAAATTTGGGAGGAAGCCTCTTTGCTTTCTGGTCAAGGTTCTTATACATTTACTCTTACATATAATAATCTTATAGCAAGTGAAAGCTATAATGTAAGGGCATACGTTAAAACAGGAGAAAATGGACAAAGAATAACTTATGGAGGAGTTGAAAACTTTACAACAGAAAATGATGAAAATAATTCCATTGTTGAAGAAAATATAAATTCTTCATTAAATTTTATTATATATCCTAATCCTGCGGAAGGGGAAACAAAGTTAATTATTTCAGGAATTAATGGAAAAATTAAGTATTCCTTAATAGATGCTTATGGAAGAGAGAAAAATACCCAAACAATTATTGTTAAAGATAATATAGAACAAAAAATTGATTTATCTAATTTAGCAAAGGGAGTTTATTATCTAAAATTACAAGGAGAAAACATTAATTGCACACAAAAGTTAATTGTAAAATAAAATCTTAATTTCATAATTAATATTGCGGCGTTTTAGAAATAGAACGCCGCTTTTTTTTATTGAATAAAATAAAACGAAGAAATATTTTACTAAAACGAAGAAATAATTTACTGAAACGAAGATTTATTTTCTTAAAACCAGACTTCCGTTAGGACAAATTAAAGGTCGGTTGCCGACAACCAGATTTCCGTTAGGAAAATTAATTACCGCTTGGCGGTTATTCCATTTTGTATCTTGAAAAGCTGTTTTCTGTATTTATTATTAGAGGATTTTCATCCATCCATTTTAGGAAGTTGTTGTATTTTGCTTTATTCTTTTCTATCCACTTTTGGCTTTCTTCTTGGGAGACCTCACCGAATAACCAGTAGTTGTATGCTTCAAAATAACCTAATTTTATTAATGTTTTATGATAATCAAAAAGTAGATTTTTAAATTCAGGAGTTAGAGAATAGAAAATATCTATAAATTTCCTACGAATGTTTATTATAGAGGAAAGGGTTATGTTTTTATATCCCTGTGCTGCCTTTAAGAGAGCATTTTCATAAGCATCGGGAAAAAGATTTGGACGTGTTTTACTATCGGAATAGACTATTGTTGGGTCATTAAAATTCACTCTAATTTGATTTAGATTGAAAGTAATTTCACTATGATATGTATCATATAGTCTTTGGCATATTTCATTGTGTCTTTGGGATTGTTTTTCTAAATTTACAAAAAGCTCTCCGTATATCATTCCCCAAACTTCTTCGCTTGAAGATAGGAATATTTGTGATGCTCTGTAATAGTTTGAGGCAAATGAAGGGTCTTTTTCTATACCTGTTTCATAATATTCTAATGCTCTAAGGAAGTTACTACGCTTTTGAGCAAGGTTTCCTTTCTCTAAAAATAGGCATCCGGCATTAGGATATCTTTCTAATCCCTTATTATATGTAACAAGTGCCATCGCCTCATTATTTAATCCATCGTAGGCATTGCCCATTAGTTGGAATATATCGCTGGGAGCATTATCCAAAGAGGCTATTGGGGTAAGGACATCTATTGTTCTACGAAATTCTTTCATAAGATAGTAGTCCCAAGCAAGCTCATATTTATATTTAATTTCTTCTTCTGGGCATAGAATTATTGCTTTTTCCAATTTCTCTTTTGCAACCCAATATTGTTTTTCTACAATTAGGTTGTGAGCCTCTGTTAAAAGTTCTTCTGCCTTAGGACAATCTTGCACAGAAACCACTTCTTTCTTTGTGTTATTTCTCTTTTTTGTCTTATTTTTTGTTTGTCCGTATGTATTTATTGATAAAACAAGGAATAGAACCAAAAAAAATGTGGTTGGAATAATGGAAATATTTTTAATAATTGCTTTATTCATTACGTAATATTTTGCGCTTTTGAGCTACAAAAATAGGTATAATTTATTTATTTTCTATTTTTGCCAAAAGAAAATTAACTTTTTTATGAATAGAAAGCAATAATATGGAAAGAGAAAATATAAAAACCTTATTAAATAGAAGAACAATTAGGAAGTATTCCAACAAAAAGATAGATCAATTGACTATTGACACTCTTATTGATGCAGGAATAAGGGCATCAAATTGTGGAAATATGCAACTATATTCCATAATTCTTACAGAGGATGAAAAGAATAAGGAGGCTTTATGCAAATTACACTTTAACCAACCAATGGTAAAAGAGGCTCCTTTGGTTATGACAATTTGTGCAGATTTGAATCGGTTTCATTCTTGGTGCATTCAAAGGGGAACAACTATTGAATATGATAATTTTCTTTGGCTAAATATTGCAACGATAGATGCAACCATACTTACCCAATCAATATGTAATTGTGCTGAGGAGTTGGGTTTGGGAATTTGTTATCTGGGAACGGTAAATTATATGGCAAAACCCATTGCTGAACTTTTGGATTTACCAAAATATGTTGTTCCTGTTACAACTATAACTATTGGTTATCCTGATGAAAATCCTCCAATAACTGAGCGATTACCTAATGAGGCTATTGTTCATAGAGAGAAATATCATAATTATTCCACAAAAGACATAGATAAACTCTACACTGACTTTGAAAATTTGCCTCAAAGCAAAAACTATTGTAAGGAAAGTGGTAAGGAAAACTTAGCAAAGGTATTTACCGAAAGCAGATATACAGGAAAGGATGGTAGGAATTTTTCTCGTCAATATTTAGATTTTGTAACCAAGCAGGGCTTTATGAGGAATTTTTCTGATAAGGACGAATAAAATAATAGGGATATGGGGCACAATCACACGCATAATCATAATTTAGGTTCGCATAATAGTAGTGAAGATTCTTCAACAAAGAACATATTAACGGCGTTTTTGCTCAACTTTTTCTTTGCAATAATTGAGCTTATCGGCGGAATATTTACAAATAGTATGTCTATACTCTCAGATTCCATACATGACTTTGGAGATTGTATTTCTTTGGGTATTGCATTTGTTCTACAAAAAAAGTCAAATCAAAGAGCCAATGAGAAGTATTCCTACGGTTACAAACGTTTTTCTTTATTGGGAAGTATTTTTCTTTCGGGTGTGTTGTTTGTAAGCTCAATATTCATTCTTGTTGAAGCCGTAAAAAGATTGTTTAATGTTCAAGAGGTTTCTGCACAAGGAATGTTGTGGCTTGCAATTGTAGGAATTGTTGTCAATGGAGCAGCGGCTTTAAGTGTTAATCGTGGCAAATCGCTTAACGAAAGGGCTGTTTTCCTACATATAATGGAAGATGTTTTAGGTTGGATAGGAGTACTTGTTATAAGTATTGTGATGATTTTTGTAGATTTTCCAATATTAGACCCTATACTTTCCATTGGAATCACCCTTTGGGTTCTTTCAAATGTTTATAAGAATCTTCGTTCTGCCTTTAAGATTTTGCTACAAAGAACACCCGAAGACTTGGATGTAGAGAGTCTAAAAAAGGAAATTGAAGGGGTGAAAGGAATAATTTCTACCCACGATTTTCATATTTGGACTCAGGATGGCATATCTCACGTTATGACAATACATATTGTTGCAAACCACAACCTACAATCAATAAAGGAAGAGGTTCGAACAATTGCCGAAAAATACAATATATATCATCTAACAATTGAATTTGAAGATGAAAATTATAATTGTGAATATATAAAAGATAAGGATTAAAATAGAAAAAGTTTTATTGTTTATAAAAAAAACAGACTTCAAAAAAAGGAAAATTGAAGTCTGTTTTTATAATTCTGAAATAATTTTTATTCTTTTAAGGATTTATTGCATAGTGCCTGCTCCCCCTTGCATTTGATTCATCTTATTTTCTCCCGAAGTTCTTTGATTAAAGTCGTCATCCTTATTTTTGTTTTGTGGCATATTGTTTTGCTTTCCTATATTTATCTTTAATCCCACAACAAACATTAATCTATTTGTTTTAGTGTGTTGTTTAAAGTCTGCACCTTGATAGTTAAACTCTGTTAGAACATCCCTTGAAGATAATATATTATTTACTCCAACTCTCACTGTGAGCAATTCCTTAAAGAAGGTCTTGTTTGCATTTATGTTTAATCCATAAAAGCTACCATATTTTATAACTCCAAATATTCCGGGTGAGGTATAATAGCCTGAAATATCCAATTTATACTTCTTAGGAAGAGTAAAATTCAAACTGCCATAGCCCATAAATGTTAGGATTTTATTATCTACACTTAGTGTTTTCTTATCTGAGGTATTGTTAGTGTAGTTTCCGCTTAAATACATTACGAACATCATCCATTTTCTTATTGGAAGAGCTGTTGAAATGCTTAAATTTAAATTATGAGAGTTTTGAATATTTTCAGGTATTGTATAAGTTATAAAAGAGCCTTCTTCATTTAATGGCACTTGTGTTACAACATCCTTAGTGTAGCTATAAGTTAGGGAAGAGAAAAGTACATACATAAAGGTATGTTGTAAGGAAATATTATGAGTATATTCAGGTTTTATCATTGGATTCCCTGTTGTGTAGGTAAAATCATTTGTCCATACTTTAAAAGGATTTAAATTGTCGTAGCTTGGTCTTGATATACGCATATTATATGCTAAGTTCAAGGTATTTGTTGAAGAAAATTGATGAGAAAGACTTATATTTGGAAAAACATTTGTGTAGTTTTGTTTAAATATACTATCGTTCTTTATTTGTTTTCCTTCAATTATTGTATTTTCTAATCTAAGTCCAACTCTTAAAGAGGTCTTTTCATTAAAGGATTTCTTCATTGAGGCATATAATGCGTTTATATTTTCAGAGTAAATAAAGTTATTACTCATATTATCTTGATTTATCTTATCCTTAAAAGAAATAAAATCATTATCTACCTTAGTAAATGCTGTCTTTAATCCTGTTTCCAAAGAAAGAGTTTTTGTAATAGGAAGGAAATAATCTGCTTTTCCAACTATGGAATAGTACTTATTATTTGTGGTATTTTCTAAAAATTCTGCCTGATATGGATTATTTGGGTCTAATATAAGATTGAAATATTTATTATCTGCATTTGAAATTTCATTATTATCGTTTGAGATAAAGGAAACATCAAAGGATAGCTCCTGACCTAAGGTATCAAAAAGGTGTTTATAGTTTGCACTAAGAAGATAGTTATTTGTTTTATTATTCATAAAGTTATTGGAAATATAGGATAAAGAGTCGGTATATTGATTTGTTCCTCTTATTAGATTAGATATTATTGTTGAAGAAGGAATTTCCAAAGGAGGTGTTTCATTTTTAGAATATGTAAAATATAATCCAACAGAATTTTTCTTATCTATTGAATAATCAGCTCCAAAATTTAGATTATAATTCCTAAAAGTATAATCAGTATTTGTCATACTTTTCATTAGTATTGTATCCATAAGAAATCCTATCTTCCTATCAGAACTATTCTCTACCCTTTGTTTCCATGAAGATGCAGAAAAAGAAAAGGAAGTAGTCCATTTATTATCCACATAGTTTAAATTCACATCTCCCATTAAAGAAGGCAAATCTGTATAGAAAAGATTAGTTCCAAGTGATGCATTAAATCCTTGATTTTTGTCTTGCTTAAAGAGGATATTTATAATTCCTGCCACACCTTGTGCATCATATTTAGCAGAAGGGTTAGTGATTATTTCAAATTTATCAACCTGTGATGAAGGAATACCTTTAAGAATTTGCACCATACTCTTCCAAGGAAGGTTCATATCTCTACCTTGAAATTGAATTAATACTCCCGACTTTCCATTTAATTTTAAATTATCATCATTATCTATTGCAATTCCCGGAGCTTTCTTTAATAATTCAAAACAATTCTGTGCCGATTGTTGAGTATTATCATCAATTGTCATAGTCATCTTATCGGCATCTAACTTTATTCTGTCCTTTTGTGCTGTTATCTCAATTGCCATTAAACTTTTCTCATCCCTTTGAAGAAGAACATCTCCAATATCAATTTGAGAAGTTTTAAAATCAAAAGGTTTAATCATAAGATATTTCTTTGTATATCCCGTTGAAGAAAATATTAGTCTAAGGTTTTCTTTCTTTACCTTTTCCAAAATAACGACTCCATTAGTATCTGAGGCTGCTCCTGAAAGTTGTTTTGTTGTATCTTTCATTGAAAGAATAACACAATTTACAAAAGGCAAAGCCTCCTTTGTTCTACTATCTAAAACCCTTGCCTTAATTGTTATTGTTTGAGATGAAAGTGAAAAAGAAAAAAGAAATAAAAAGGCAAAAATTGCAATTGGTTTTTTATTTGAAATAAACTTATTCATAATATTATTATTTATTTTATTCATTTTCTTCATTAGAATTAATTTCAATAGTTATCGTTTCTGTATTGCTTGCTTTTTCTTTTAAAGCAGCTTCTTCTTTTTTTCTCATACGTTCATCCGATCTTTTATCTGCATTATATAATTCGACATACAGATAAACTATACTTAAAACTATAAATACAAAAACTAAAAGTGCAAATAATTTTGTGCTTAATCTAAATCTTTTCATATCTCTTTATTATATTCTTTATATTTATTATCAATTTCTTTTATATCTATTTCCAATTGTTGTAAGGTTTTAAAAAACTCTGGAAGAGTTTCCTTATAGAATAACTCCCTACGATAGGAAAGTATAAGTTTTTTTGCCTGATGAGATACAAAATATCCTATTCCTCTTTTATTATATATTATATCTTTTTGTTGCAAAAGCTCAAAACTTCTCATAACAGTATTTGGATTGACTTCAAATTTCACTGCAAACTCTCTTAAAGAAGGTATTCTATCTTCTTGTTTATAAATATCGCAAATAATATTATTGCATATTAATTGTGCCAATTGCAAATATATTGGCTTTGTTTCATCTGTTTTCATTTTTATGCTTGTTCTTCTGTTAATCTTAAATATGCAAGGAAAAGCAAAATTAAAGATACTACTATAAGTGTCGTATGAATAAATGCATCATTAATTATAAAATCTGTAGAGTCAACACTAATTCCTATTATAAATAATCCCCATTCACCAAAGAATGCAATAAATAACCATTTAAGAACTATGGCAGAAAATGTCATTATAACATTCATAAGTAGTGGAAACTTTAATCCAGCTAACTTTTTGTAGAATATAGAACCAAAGAATAGAGCAAAAATAAATACATAATAAGTTGAAAAAGTATTTAATCCTCTAACAATACTATCTTTTGCAAAAAATAGAATATCTGTTATGCTACTTGTTTGGTCGGAAGTAAGTAAATAAAGTATAGGTTTCATTATGATAGCTCCAATAGGTATTGTAATTATTATCATAATTGGATAGTAAATAAACGCTCTCATAAATACTGAAAGGTATCGTTCCAAATTGGAGACAGGCAAAAGAAGTATATTGGAGCGTGATAATTTTTTATGATATTCCATAAATATTCTAAAGCCTAATAATACATACATTTCAATTGCAATAAACATATTCCCAAGGTAACTAAACTTTTGGGCAAAGAATATTCCATTTACAAATGCAAATATTGCAAAAACGATAATATCTTTTTTATATCCCAATAAAAAATCTCTTTTTAATAGATTCCAAAATCTTAAAAAATTAAATTCCATATCAAAAATATTTTATTTCTTATTTATTAAACAATTTAACTATTTTTTCTTTATTTGTGCATATAGCATTAAATAGGAGTTCTATATCCAATTCTGTATCCTCATTAAGAGTATTTTCTCTTACAATTTCAACACCCTTAATTGTCTTATCGGAATATAGAATATCCTTATTATCATCTTCATTAGAAGCAATACCAAAGTAGAGTTTAGAAATTATTGCTTCATTGGTTTGATTTAGGATAATATTACCCTTATCCATAATTAGGATATTGTCAATAAGGTTATGTAGGTCTCTGACTTGATGTGTAGATATAATTATCGTTAAGTCTTCTCTCATAGCACTTAGAACAATTTTTCTAAATTGGGTTTTTGAAGGAATATCTAAGCCATTTGTAGGTTCATCCATAACAATTAGGTTGGCATTTGTTGCAAGAGCAAAGGCTATATGCACCTTTTTCCTTGTTCCAAATGAGAGTTTTTTAAGGTTTTGTTTAATATCTGTTATCTCAAATGCCTCTAAAAAAGAGTAGAATTGCTCTTTTGAGAACTTATTATAGAAAACAGAGTGGGTATTTACAAAACTTTTTATACTCATATCATAAGAAGAGAACTCTTCGGCAAGAAAATATAGGTTGGAAAGGAAATTTACCTGTCTTTTTTCAGGCTTAAATCCCATTACATCCAAACTTCCACTACTTGGAAATAGTAATCCTCCAATTAATTTTAACAAAGTTGTCTTCCCTGTTCCGTTTTTTCCCAATAAACCATGAATTTTTCCTTTTTCAATATTTAAATTCATGTTATCAATTATAAACTTCTTTGGTTTATAAGCAAATTTTAATTCTTTTATCTCAATCATTTTATTAGTGAATTAGTGAATTAATACACTGCAAAAGTAAAACACTTTTTATTATTACCAAGTTTTTTTTGCATTTTTTTTAATTTTTTTCTTTGTTCTCTGTATTTATTGCTGAAAATTAAAGAATTATAATTAAAGAAAAAATGAATAATTTTTTTATAAATTAATAATTAGACAAAATAAAACGCTGTTTTAATTTACTAAAACGAAGAAATAATTTACTAAAACGAAGATTCCGTAAATTAAAACAGCGTTTTATTTTCTTAAAACAGCGTTTTATTTTCTTAAAACAAGGTTTTATTTTACTAAAACGAAGAAATAATTTTCTTAAACGAAGATTTATTTTTATTGAATTATTAATATGTAAATGTAGAACCAGACTTCCGTAGGAAAAATAAAGGTCGGTTGCCGACAAAACGAAGATTTATTTTTATTGAATTATTAATATATAAATGTAGAACCAGACTTCCGTAAGGACGAACAAAGGTCGGTTGCCGACAAAAGTAATTTTATTTATTTTCTAATAATGAGTTTTTTTGTTGAATATATAATTCCGTTATTGGATATTGAGTAGAAATAGACTCCATTAGCAAATTCTGATAGAGATATGTTTTTTTTGCCTTTATTGTTTTGTTCAATTGGTATGGTTTTTATTGTTTTTCCAACCATATCTCTAATAATTATCTCGGAGTTTTTATATTTTGAAGGTATTGAATATTCAATTGTTGTTGTGTTTTTAGCGGGATTAGGGTATGCACTTAGTGAAAGTGTTTCATTTTTCTTTACATTATCTTTAATAGATAGGGTAATATCGGTGTAAAGAACAACTAAACTTTGAAGTGTTTCATTATTTTCATCATTTAATATATTAATTTTTGCAATAGCATCAGTGTTATCATTAGGGATATATTGC
Source organism: Bacteroidales bacterium (assembly GCA_031262295.1). GTDB lineage: Bacteria > Bacteroidota > Bacteroidia > Bacteroidales > P3 > UBA10566. The sequence continues at coordinate 15,618 of JAISIA010000085.1, forward strand.
AAATCAAACTCTGAATATTCCTCTCCAGCATTTATGGTGATGTTTTGGTTAGATATTGTATCTAAAAGACAATTTTCTCCAAAACACATAGCAAAGAAAGCGTCTTCTGGTATGGTTAGTTTTTGCAAATAAACCTCAATTGTATAATCTTGCTCAGATATATTTTTAAAATGAATGAAATCAGTTCTCATTTCTAAGGAAGAAATATCTAATTTCAATGTATCTTCTATTACATTTCCTTCATAAAGAAATTGAAAATTCTGTGCCTTTAAGCCTAAGGCTAAGGGCAAAAGACAAGCTAATAGTATGTATATACTTTTCATGATATTCAAATTTTAGTGTTGCAAAATTAGATAATTTATTTTATAAAACAAAAAATGATATAAATTAATTTAGTTTTCTTTAAAAAGATTAAATCATTTTCTTAAATGAATTCATTGCTTCTTTAATACTCTTAATTGGATTTATAATTATTGTTAATTTATTTGAGGTCTCCTTTAATTTAGTGTATAGGGGATAGGATTGAATAAAGGTTAATACATTTGAAAAAGCCTCACTATTGAAATATTCATCATCTTTTTCAAAAGCAAATGTTGCAGAGAGTTTATCTTGTTTTATGACTAACTTTTCAAAACCTATCCTTTTTGCCATATCTCTTAGCCTTATTGCATCTATAAGTTCAAGGGTTTGTTTTGGGATTTTACCAAAGCGGTCTTTTAATTGGTAGGAAAATTTCTCTAATTCCTCTTCTGAGGTTAAGCTATCCAACTCCTTATATAGATTAAGTCTTTGAGTTATATTAGTAACATAGCTATCAGGAATAAGTATTTCAAGATCTGTTTCTATTATACATTCCTTAGACCAATAGCCATCAAGGTTTCTTGTTTGCTTTTTCTCATCTTGATAAAGGTAGTTAAACTCTTTTTGTTTTAATTCCTCAATAGCCTCATTTAATATTTTATGATACATATCAAAACCTATCTCGCTAATGAAGCCACTTTGTTCTGCACCAAGAATATTTCCTGATCCACGAATATCTAAATCTCGCATTGCAATACTAAATCCCGAGCCTATATTTGAAAAATCCTCAATAGCTTTTAAGCGTTTTTGTGCTTCTTGGGTCAATAAACTCATTGGAGGAGTTAGTAGGTAGCAGTAAGCCTTCCTATTACTTCTTCCCACTCTTCCTCTTAGTTGATGCAAGTCTGAAAGACCATAGTTTTGTGCATCATTAATTATTATTGTATTTGCATTGGGTATGTCTAATCCATTTTCAATTATTGTTGTTGAAAGAAGCACATCATAGTTTCCTTCAATGAAATCATACATTACTTGTTCCAATTCGTTGCCTTTCATTTGCCCATGAGCTGTAACTAATTTCACATTTGGCACTAATTGACGTATCTCTTGGGCAATTTGTTCTATGTTTTGCACTCTATTATGTACAAAATAGACTTGTCCTCTACGGGAAAGCTCAAAAAGAATTGCATCTTTTATTGTTTCTTTGTCAAAAGGCAATACTTTTGTTGTGATGGGCTGACGATTTTGTGGAGGGGTATTAATGATAGATAGGTCTCTTGCTCCCATTAATGAGAATTGTAGTGTGCGAGGAATTGGTGTTGCTGTAAGAGTTAGGGTATCTATATTTACTTTTAGGTTTTTTAATTTCTCTTTCATTGCAACTCCAAACTTATGTTCTTCGTCAATAATTAATAATCCCAAATCCTTAAATACAACTTCCTTTGATAGGAGTTTATGAGTTCCTATAAGAATGTCTATTTTTCCATCTTTAAGATCTTTTAATATTTGATTTTTTTCCTTTATTGAGCGAAACCTATTTATGTAATCTACCCTTACAGGCATATTTTCCAATCTTTCAGAAAAGGTTTTGTAGTGTTGATAAGCAAGTATTGTTGTTGGAACAAGAACAGCGACTTGTTTGCTATCATTAACTGCTTTGAATGCTGCACGGATTGCAATTTCTGTTTTGCCAAATCCAACATCTCCACATATTAATCTATCCATAGGAGTGGTGCTTTCCATATCTTTTTTCACTGCTTTGGTTGCCTTATATTGGTCAGGTGTATCCTCATAAATAAAGGATGCCTCCAATTCATTTTGAAGATAGTTATCTCCTGAAAAGGCATAGCCCTTAGAAGCCTTTCTTTTGGCATATAGGGCAATTAAATCCTTAGCAATATTCTTAACCTGTTGCTTTGTTTTGCTTTTAAGGTTATTCCAAGTGTTAGAACCCAAACGATGTAAAACAGGAATTGTCCCTTCCTTTGAAGTATATCTTGATATTTTATGTAAAGAATGTATGCTTACATACAAAATATCATTGTCCTTATACAATAGACGAATTGTTTCTTGCTCCTTTCCATTATTGTTTAACTTCTCTAAGCCTGCAAATTTTCCTATTCCATAGTCTATATGTGTTATATAATCTCCAACTTTTAGTTGAGTTAGTTCTTTTAAAGTAATTGCCTCAATATTTTCTTTTTGATCTCTTATAATAAATTTGTGGTATCGCTCAAAGATTTCGTGATCTGTAAAGACTGCTATCCTTATATCATTATCCACAAATCCTGCATATATGCTTTTTGGAACATATTCCACATTGAGAAAAGAAGAATCCTTATTAAATTCATTGAGGATTTTTTCCAACCTAACCTTTTGTTTAGGATTTTCAATAAAGAAATAGTTGGTAAAATGATTAATGGCGTTCTCTTTTAATGCAGACACCATTAGAGAAAAGTTCTTATTAAATGGAGGAGATGAAAAGGTGTCAAATACAATTGGATTATTCTTATATATTATAGGGTTATTCCCAATCTCTATTAGTTTATGTTCTTTAATCTCTTTCTTGAAATCATCCTTTAAAAGAAAGTTTTTCTTAAAGGAAGTATTTTTTTTCTCTCCTTCTTTTAAGGAGGAAATGTAAGCATCTTTTGCTTTTATAAACTCCTTATCTAAAATATCGCAACATAGAGCAAGGTCTCTAATAAATATTGTGCTATTTTCACTTAGGTAATCTATCAAAGACACTTTTTCTTGCTTATCTTCTTCCTTGTTTTCAATGTTTGGAACAATAGTTATCTCATTTAGGGTCTTTATTGTTAGCTGAGATACTACATCAAAAGAGCGAATGGATTCAATATTATCTCCAAAAAATTCTATCCTATAAGGCATATCGTCCGAGAAAGAAAAGACATCAACTATTCCTCCTCTTAATGCGTACTCCCCACTTTGCACAACAAAATCTACCCTTTCAAAAGAATATTCTTCTAAAACATCAATTAGAAAATCCAAAGAAAGAGTATCGTTTAATGATACTTTAATTATGTTTTTCTCAAAGTTTTTTTTGGAAATAACTTTCTCCATTATAGCCTCAGGATAGGTTATAATTATTGGATTGTTTTTAGAAGATAGTCTGTTTAATGCCTCACTGCGTAAAAGAGTGTTTGCATTTTCTCTTTCATTTATTTGATAGGTTTTCTTGTAAGAGGCGGGAAAGAATAGGATATTCTTTTTTGAGTATTCCAAATTCTGTTCATCAAATATGCTTTCTAAGTCATTTAATAAATAAGCTGCCTCTTCATCGTTGGGAATTATAACTAATAGGGGGGAGTTATTTATTTGATTATATATTTGAGCAATTAGAAAGGCTAAACTACTACCTGCTAAGGATTGAATATTTATTCCTTTTGAATCACTCCTAATAAAAGAAAGAACTTCTTTGCTTTTTGGATGCTCTAAATAGCGATTTAGTATTTGTTTCACGCTGCAAAAATAATAAAAGAAGGTTTTTTAGGTAGGAATATTAAGCCTTTTTTTGCAAAGAAATGATGATTTTATTTGAAAAAATTTTATTAGAAAGAATAAAATACATACATTTGCATTCTATTTATATTAAAATGATAAAGGAATTGTTATACAATAATTGTTGATTATGAAAAAAGTATTTATATTTTTATTGGTTTTTTTATCCATAAAGCCTCTTTTTTCGCAAAATTTGATTGATTTCAATGAAGAAAAGCTAACTAATTTTACAAATAAATTAGTTTCCCTGCCTTTTTCTGAAAGAGATGTTATAATAAAAGCTTGTCAGGTGTTTGAACAAGACTTTTCTAATGACCCTTATTGTGCTGATTGGGCTTTTCAAATTCTCTATTACTATCATCAAATATCTTGTGAGGATAAGACAATAACCCTACAAAAAACCTATTCAGGTAAGGAAATAAGAGGATATTTCTATGATGACATATATGTATTACCAAAATTAAAGAAAAACATATCTGCATTTATAAAAGAATATGCTTTATGGGGCTATCGTATAGCTTCAAAAGAGGACACTTCCTATTGCATTGAGGTGGATTCAACCTTCCTTATAAAGAGATTAGGCAAGTATTTGTCAAAAGATTTTGCATATTACTTCAATAATTATGTTGCAGATCTTTCCTCACCTCCTTATTGGCATAGCCAATTAAATGTTCCCATTGAAGAGATTATGCGAAGAGTTGCTTGGAGAGATGAACTCTTAGATAGGAATCCTGACTTTTGCGTTAATAATTTAGTGACTTTGCAGATAGATTATCTTCTATTTTCTATAACAAAAGGCTTAGAGCATACTCCAATTTATGGAATAAATGAAGATGAATTAAAGATTGCTCGTCCTGTTGAAGGGTTTGACTTTGCAAATATTTCAAATCAAAGTGAGGTAATATTGCCTGAGTATAAAAAAGCAATACAAGACTATTATAAAGCACACACTTCAACATATTGGGGAAAGTTTCTAACCGAATTTATGCACAAATTATCATTAAATAAGTATCGTTTTTCAAACGAAATTGACGATTTTGTAATAAATACTCTATATCCTAAGGATAGGAAAAACATAGATCCTTTGCTAAAATTCAAGGATATTATGATAGATAATTTAATGGATTAATAAAAAACTTACATTTTTTTATAATGAAGAAAGTATCGCTTATATTATTTTGCCTTTTTTTCTCCCTTTTAGGCTTTTCTCAAAAGAAAATAACTTTGGAAGATATTTGGATTACAGGGAAATTCTATCCCAATTCAATAAGAGAAATACGTTCTTTGCCCTCTGGCCAGGAGTATTGTGTATTAAATAGGACGGGAATTGATAAGTATGAATATAAATCCAAAGATAAGATAGAAACAATTGTAAATTTCTCTCTTTTGAATTTTTCAAAAAATGAAGAAAAAAGAAATGTTGTTGCCGATTATAGCTTTTCTGCTGATCAAAGTAAAATTCTCCTTGCTGTGAATCCTACATATATATATAGGTATTCCTTCACTGCTGACTATTATATATACGATATAAAGACAAAGAATTTTTATCCTCTAAATAAGGAAGGCAAAGAACAATTGGCGGAATTCTCTCCCGATGGAAATAAAGTCTCATGGATTAGGGACAATAATTTGTATATAACAGATATTTCTTCAAAAAATAGGGAGGTAAAACAAGTTACCTTTGATGGGGAATTTAATAAGATTATAAATGCTTCTTCCGATTGGGTCTATGAAGAGGAACTTACCTTAGTTAAGGCATACAAATGGAATAATACAAGTGATAAAATAGCCTACTATCGTTTTGATCAAACTAATGTAAAGGAGTATTCCATACAAATATGGGGCGAATTATATCCAAAAGAATATAAATATAAGTATCCAAAAGCAGGAGAAGATAATTCAATTGTTGATATTTTTGTCTATGATATAAAGAAAGACAAACACACACAAATTGATTTAGGAGAAAATAAGGACTATTACATTCCAAGAATACAATTCTCCTCTGGCAAAGATGAACTTTTGATACATAAATTAAATCGTTTACAAAATCAATACGATATTTTCTTAGTTAATACTTCTGATTTTAGTATTAAGAATATATACTCCGAAAAAAATAAATACTATATAAATGAACCCCAAGAGGTGCATTTCCTTAAAGACAATTCTGCATTTATAATAAAGAGTGAAAAAAGTGGATATTGGCATTTTTATTTGGTTAAGATGAAAGACTATTCTGTTAGTCCTATAACTTCGGGAAATTATGATGTAGATAAGCTTTGCTTTGTTGATGAGGATAAAAAGAAGATATATTATACAGCAGCTGAAAGTTCAGCTATAAATAGGGAATTATGCGTTATTAATTTCAATGGTAAGAAAAAGAAGATTCTTTCCACTCAAACAGGAACGAATGATGCCCAATTTAGCAGTAATGGTAAGTATTATATTGGTACATTTTCCGATAGTAAGACTCCAACAACATATAGTGTAAATAATAATAAGGGAGAGCAAGTTTTGATTTTGGAAGACAATGCTTCATTAAAACAAACCATTAAAGAGTATGGCTCAGAGGAGAAAGAATTTGGAAGTTTTAATACACAAAATGGAACAACTCTCAACTATTGGATGATAAAACCTTCAAATATGGAACCAAATAAAAAATATCCTGTTTTGTTCTATGTTTATGGAGGACCATCTTCACAAGAGGTATTAAATTCTCAGGCTCGTAGCATGGACATGTGGTGGTATAAGATGCTGGCACAAGAAGGTTATATAACAATTTGCGTTGATCCTCGTGGAACAGGCTATCAAGGAGAAGAGTTTCGTAAATGTACTTATATGGAATTAGGCAAGTATGAAACAGAAGATATGATAGAGGCTGCAAAATATTTTGGTTCTTTTGACTATATTGATAAAGAAAGGTTGGGAGTTTTTGGTTGGAGTTATGGAGGATATATGTCTGCTCTTGCAATAACAAAGGGAGCTGACTATTTTAAAACTGCAATAGCTGTTGCCCCAGTTACAAATTGGCGTTACTATGATAACATATACACAGAACGCTTTATGAGAACTCCACAAGAGAATCCAAAAGGTTATGATGATAATTCCCCAATAAATCATGTTGAAAAACTAAAAGGAAATTTCCTTCTAATACATGGAACAGGCGATGACAATGTTCATTTCCAAAATTCAATGGATTTAGTAAATGCAATGATAAAAGCAAATAAACAATTTGAACAATTCTATTATCCAAATAGGGATCACGGAATCTATGGCGGAATAACAAGATACCACCTATACAAATTAATGACTGACTTTATCAAAAGCAAATTATAATACCTAAGCAATGATTAAAGAATTTCAAAAATTCATCACTGATAATAATCTTTTTAGTGATGATGATACTATACTTTTAGCTGTTAGTGGAGGAATAGATTCAATGGTGATGTGCCATTTATTTAAAGAAAGTGGATATAAATTTGCAATAGCTCATTGTAATTTTCACCTTAGAGAAGAAGAATCAAATAGGGATGCAGAATTTGTAACAAAATACGCTAAGGAAAATAAGATAAAATTGCATAAAATAGACTTTGACACTTATGGATATATGCATAAGAATAATAAAAGTCTTGAAATGGCAGCAAGGGAATTAAGATATAATTGGTTCTACTCCCTACTTGATGAGTTTAATTATGCCTTTGTTGCAACAGGACATCACGCAGATGATTCAATAGAAACGTTCTTCATAAACCTAATTAGGGGAACAGGTATTGCAGGTTTGCATGGAATATTAGAAAAGGTTAATAGGGTAATTCATCCTCTTTTATTTACCAATAGAGACGAAATAAAAGAATATAGAGAACAAAACAATATATCCTTTGTTGAAGATTCCACAAATAATGAAAATAAATATACCCGAAACAGAATAAGAAATCAATTAATCCCTCTATTAAAAGATATATCCCCATCAATAAATAGGACAATATTAAAAGAAATTGAGAGATTTAAAGAAACAGAAAAAATATTTAGAAGTATAATTGATAGGGAGAAATCTAATTTAATAGAAAGGGAAGAAGGATATATAAAAATTTCTATTGAAAAACTAAAAAAATTAGAACCTATAAACATATACTTATATGAGATTCTAAGTGAGTTTGACTTTAATGAAAGTTCCATCTCTTCAATAAAGGAGGCTTTTGATGAAACTTCAGGAAAACAATTCTTCTCTGAAACTCATCGTTTGATTAAAGACAGACATTATCTTCTAATTGCACCAATAAAAAAAGAAGGATTAGTGGAAGAATATTCAATACAAGAGGAGCAAACAAAGCTAATTAATCCAATAAATATTCAAATTGAAACATTAAAAGACCTATCTTTTATAAAGATTCCTAAGGAAAAAAATATAGCAATGTTTGATTTGGATAAACTTTCTTTTCCTCTAACACTTAGGAAATGGAGAAATGGAGATGCGTTTTTCCCTTATGGTATGAAGACAGAGAAGAAAATATCTGACTTTTATAGGGATTTAAAATATTCTTTAATAGATAAGGAAACCCAATGGCTGCTTTGTTCAGAAGGAAATATTATTTGGGTTGTTGGACAAAGAATAGATGAAAGATACAAAATAACAAATAAAACCAAAAACATATACAAATTGGAGTTGGATGAGTAGAATATCTTCTTTTAGAAAAGTAAAATGACAAAAATAAGTAAAAAATATACTCTATATTACGATATAATAACTCTTATTATATGTATAGGGGGTATGGTTTTGTCAAGATTTGTCATAAATGTTGGCTTGTCTTTACTCATTATAAGAATAATTTTTATTTCTCCTTGGAAGGAAAAATTAGAGAGAATTAAAGAAAACAAGTATATATTGCTTGTCTTTATCTCTTTCTTTTTTCTTAATGCTATAAGTTTGCTTTGGACCAATAACCTAAATTTTGGTCTTAATGAAATAGGAAGAAGAGTTTCTCTTATAATTGTCCCTATTGCTCTTGCAATAATTTCACCTTTGAGTAGGAAAGAGATGAAAATTCTTTTCATTTCCTATATTTCTATAATATTTCTTGCAACCCTTTGGGGAGCGATGCAACTTTTATTAGACCCTTTTGCAGATAATAGAAAACTTATTGCCTCAACATCTCATATAAGATTTTCATTAAACTTAGTATTTTCCATACTTATAATCCTAAATCTAACATTTACTTATAGAAAAACCATAAAAAAGAATTATAAAATACTACTATACTCCATTGCCTTATGGTTTTTAATATATCTTTTCCTTACTCAGGCTATAACAGGCATACTTATACTTATGTTTTTTGGCATAATATATATTCCATATTATCTATTAAAAAATAAAAAAACAATAAAATCATTACTTATTCTCTCAATATACGTTATCTCTTTGAGCCTTTTCATTCTTTGGATTGTAAAAGAAAAGAACAATTATTTTACTCCTAATGAAATTTATTCTCAAAAAATAGTTGAAAAGACAAAATATGGGGGAGTATATTCCAATACTAATAATCCTCCACTAATTGAAAATGGGAACTATATAAATATGTACTATTGCAGGGATGAGGTTTTCCTTTCTTGGAAGGAAAGAACAAATTTATCACCTTATGAATATGAGGGAGCAATTATAAGGTATCTCAATTCCATTTCCCCCTATAAGGACAAAGAACACTTTGATAAATTAACCGATGAGGATATAAAAAATATAAAAAACAATATAGCCAATAAGGAATATACAAGAAGTTTTTCCTTAAAACCAAGATTATATCAATTGTTTTTCCAAATAAATTCCTATCAAGTGGAAGGAAAGGTTAAAGGATTTTCAGAATTGCAAAGATTGGAGCTTTGGATTAATGCAGAAAAACTAATAGAGGATAACCCCCTTTTAGGAACAGGTATAGGTGATTTTGATAGTCTATTTTGTAATAAGCTAAAAGAAAGAAACTCTCAATTGTATGGCTCAATGCTAAAAACACATAATCAATACCTATATATTGCTTCAACCTTTGGAATATTTGGATTAATATTCTTTATATTTTGGTTATTATACCCTCCAATTAAAAAAGGAGTATTTTTCTCTTTCAAGTATTTTGCCTTTTTCTTTATTTCCATAGCCTCATTCCTAACAGAGGACACCCTATTAACCTTAGCGGGAATGATGTTCTATATTTTTATTTGCTCAATATTTGTATTTAATAAAGATGCATTAAATATAAATTCACCATTATTTAAGAAATAATTTTCTTAAATGAAGATTTAATTTTTCTTAAAATAAAGATAACTTTTTATGTAAATACATTAATTAACAATCAATTCCACAAAAACAAAGACTTAAATATTATTTTTTCAAAATATTTTAACATTTTTTTCATCAAAAACCACCAAATTTTAACATTTCTTCCTCATAAAAAACACAAAATTTGACGAATTTTTAACATTTTACTCAATTTTTGTCGGCAACCGACCTTTATTTTTCCTAACGGAATTTCAGTTTTTCAAA
>JAISIA010000026.1 GCA_031262295.1 Bacteroidales bacterium
TATTTGCATTTTTTTATTTAAAAAACATCTTGAATATTCAAAAAATCATTATTTCATAATTTTGCGGTTTTCTACTTCTTGCAAAATTAGCATTTGATGAATGATTGTTTGGTGAGTTTTTAATTGTACCTAATTCGGTATAATTAAAATTTAAAATGAATCCTCTTGCTTAGGGTTTATGAAAAATGTAATTTCAAAAAATTTTTAACATTTTTCCCTTCAAATGTTAAAAGTCCCAACCTCCCAAATTGGAACCCCCTATTTGCATATATAAAATCTTTTTTGTACCTTTGCCAAAAGCAATCGCTTTTAAGGCAAAAGCATAATATTTCCCCCATAACTTATTTGTCGGCAACCGACCTTTATTTTGTCCTTGCGAAAGTCTGATTATATATCTATACGGCAATATTTTAATAAAATTAAAATAAAAATTCAATTTCTTAAAACTGAGAAAATATCTTATCAATTTGCTTGCAAATTGTAAATTTATTGTACTTTTGCATCACCAGTACCCGCCAAGCCTCTTTATAATGCTCAAATTAGGCGGGTCGTTTTATTTTTATGCCTTATGAAAACTACTTATACAAAGAAATGCACCCTACCAAAAGAACTCGTTGTTATACTAAAAAGCAGAGGATTGATGTTTCAAACACCAAACCTAAACGAATATACTATCGTATTTGCATTATAAAATATATATTAATAACTATATCGCCAGATAATACCTTTACGGAGAAATTAAAAACACTATTATCAAAATATCCAACAATTGATCCATTTGCAATGGGCTTTCCTTACTCTTGGCAAAATGAGCCATTATGGAAGTATAAGCATATTTCTAAGAATGAATAATAACCATATTTGATTTTCTAATTTCAAAAAATATTTAACATTTTTCCCTTCAAATGTTAAATTCCGAAACTCCAAAACTGAAAATCGCCATTTGCATTTGTAAAATCTTTTTTGTATCTTTGCCGAAACAAAGTTTCTTTTTAGGGCAAGAAAGCTCTAATATTTCCAAATTTCATTTTTCTTTATATTTACAAAATAATCACTTCATTATTAGTTTGTTATCTTTGACTAAATCTTCATTTTAGAAAATTAAAACGAGGTTTTAGAAAATTATTACTTCGTTTTAGCAAAATAAAACAGCGTTTTATTCTTGGAAAATGAGGTTTTCGTTTTTTTAATTAAAAACCTGAAAAATTATATTGAAAATTGCTTTAATTATATTGAAAATTAATTGATTAATAATTTGACAAAATTTTAACAAATTTTTGTGTTGCAAAAATTGAAATTTTGAGTCAAATGTTAAAAATTGTTAAATTTTGGCAAAATTATTTACTAAAGTGTTAAAAAAGGGGTGTTTTTTAGGGTGTGAAATGTTAAAAAAGATGGGAATTTACACAATTGATATATGTATTTTAATGAAAGAGTAGGTATATAATAAGAAAGCGGCATCTCAAAAAAGAGATGCCGCTTTCTTTATCCAAAATTAATGTTTTATTTTACTATTAATTTTTGTGTGCGGTTGATGTTTTCTCCTTGCAAGAAGATATAATAAACTCCTCTTGCTAAATTAGATAAGTTAAGAACTTGTTCTGCCTTATCATTAACAATTATTGTTTGGGTAAAGATTATACGTCCTTGAACATCAGTTAAAGACATTTTTACCCTATTGTTTATTCCAGAGATAAATAATTTAGTTTCCTTTTCTGCAGGATTTGGATACATAATAATATTTACATTATCTTTTTCAAGATTATCTGTTAAGCTATTATTTGTTGTAAATTCTCCAACTTCTGAAAAGGCTGTTCCAGCATCGTTTGTTATAAAGGCAATATAGTAGTAGGTTGTTGCAGGAAGTAAGTTTGTTAATATAGAAGAAAAACTATTGTTTTCCAATAACTGAGCATTCACCTGTTCAAAGTCACTACTTTCTATATCTAAGGTATATCTAAATCCAACTTCAACATTTGTAGCCTCTGCTCCACCAAGAGAAAGGACCTCTCCTAAAAGTTCAACACTATTTTGTAGAACATTAGCTGTTGCTGTTACTTCTCCAAGAGTAATAATTGGTTCTTGTGCTCCTAAGGTTGTAAATGTTTGAACTTCTCCATAGGTAGTTGTTTGTCCGTTTTCTCCTGTTTTAACGTATGCTCTTACATTGTATGTTTCGTTTTCTTCAAGAGAATTATAAGTAAGAGTAAATGGTGATGTTCCTTGTGCAGATAGTTGAATACTTTCATCCCAAGAGAGAGTAGAAACTTTAAGTTCAAATCCTCTTGCAGAGATTTCTTCTGTTCCTTGTGTTACTTCTCCAATAAATGTTGCAGAAGTCTCTGTAATTTCTGTTACATCCTCTGTTACAACTGTTGGAGGCACAATTTGAAGGGTTGTAAAGGAAACTTCTTCTCCATAGATTGTACCTATTCCAGAAACAACTATAAATGCTTTATATACATAAGCAGTATTTGCTTCCAATGATGTTACATTTACATAGAAAGAAGTTTCTCCCTCAACATTGGAAACTACATTCCACTCTTCTGCACTTGTAAGTTTATATTCAAATCCCTTACTTTCAGGAGCAGAAGCAACACCAGAATACTCTCCATTTAAGGTTGCAGAAAATTGTGTTACCATTGTTGCTGCATTAGTTGTAATAGTTGGTATCAAATCTAAGGTTGTAAATTCTATACTTTGCCAAGTAGAATATGAACTTCCACAAACTGCCCTTACATAAACATTATATGTTGTATTTGGTGTAAGTTCTGAGAATTGATATGATAGGGTTTGAACATCAATCTCTGAACCTGCTTGGGTTAATTTAACTTGCCAAGCAGTTTCATCTGCACCCGCACTCCAAGAAAGAGTGGCTGTTGTAGTCGTTGCATCAACTTGTAATCCAGTTGGAGCAATACAAACTAAGCCATCAGCTTCATAAACCTTAATATTATCCAATCCTATTCCATGACCATAGTCATTTATTGCTTCAAATGCTAATTGGTAGGTAGAAGATGGATTAGGTAGAGAAATGGAATCTTTTCTCCAAGATGTAATTGAACTTTCAAATGAAAGTAATTCTATCCAATTACTTGTTGAAGACGTCCTATAATATACTCTTAATGTATCTTGGTCTCCTACCCAAGCTGCTTGAATATGATAAAATTCTAACATTGGAGCTGCAAGAGTTGTAATATCTAAAACAGGAGATACTAATTTAGTTATTGAATTATTAGTTGAAAGAATATTAAACGATGCAAAATTACCTGACAAAGCAGTATAATCGGAATGATTCATTGACCAATTGACTGCTCCTACAACAAATTCTTGTCCCCAACAAGTTATACCATTTTCAAACCCTTCTTCCCAAGGGAAGGAATTTACTGCTTGTTCTTGGCAAGAGGTTGTAAAGAAGATAATATCTGACATAGATGATGTATCTTCTCCACAAATTGCTGTTATAACAGCTGTATAGTCTGTACCTGAGATTAATCCTGTTAAAGTTAAAGGGGAAGCTGTTGCAGAAATATTAGTTTGAACTTCATCTAATGCTCCTAAATAAGATACTATATAACTATTAGCTCCTGTTTCATTCCAAGAAATATCAGCTGAGGTTGTTGTAATATTCGTTGCAACTACATTCTCAGGACGAGGACAAGCATATTCTTCAATAGAAAGAGTTGTAAGAACTATTGGAGAAGTCCATTCACTTTCATATTCATCACAAATTGTTTGCATTCTTACAAGATATGAAGTGTTTTCTGTAAGTAGGGTTATTGTATAAGGAGAAGCTGTTGCATTAACTGCTATTGCATTTTCCCAAGATGTTGAATCCTCTAACATATATTCTATATTCCACAAAGAGCCATCACTTATCCAAGATAGCTCAGCTGTTGTTGGTGTAATATTATTTAATGTAAGATCTGTTGGTTTTGCACACTCAGGAATAAGAGAAACTTCTACATCGTCAATTAAAGTATAACCGCTAGTAGAAGCGTTTGATGTAAATGATTTAATAACGATATATCTATCTGTTCCCATTAAAGTAGTTTCATTAAAAGCTACTTCGTATTCTGCGTATGTTGTAGTTAATGCTATAGTATCAACCATTTCTATTGTAGAAACGCTTCCTAAATCGGACATTACTCCTATTGCTATACTCTCTATTGCTTCTACACCCATAGCCCATAATTTAATTCTTAATGAATTTATATCTGCTGTAAAAGATGGAGTAATTATTGTAGAAGAATTGCTATAATCAACAAAAGAGAAAAGCGAATTTGAACCACTATGAGCATATTCACTAACAGGATATACATAAGGATAGTTAGAAACAAAAGGTTTTGTCCAACAAGTAACAACATTACCTGTTCCCACTGCTTGATTCTCAAAATCCATAACGTATGGTAATTCAACAGAAGCACAAGGTGTTTTAAAGGTTATTGGAGATGTCCATTCACTTGCTTGTTCACCACAAACTGCTTTCACTCTTACTTTATAGGAAGTACTTGCTGTTAGTTGTGTTATAGTATAAGGATTAGTTGATGCTACAACTTGCGATGCATTTTCCCAAGAAGTCTCTGTTGCTAACATATATTCTATATCCCACAAAGAGGCATCATTGCTTGTAAAAGATATATCTGCACTTGTTGCTGTAAGATTAATTGCTGTAAGATCTGTTGTTAAACAAGGAGGAAGATAATCTACTACAATATCATCAATCCACCAATACCAATTTGCATTATTATTTTGTTTAAATGCAATATAACGATTTCCTCCTGTTAATGTAGAGGCATTAAACATTACCTCATGTTCTATCCAAGTAGAGGCAGAATTAGGTTGAATTGTATAAAGACTTTCAAATGTTGTTGCATCTGTTGGGTCGGACATTATTCCCACTTGTAATGTTCCAGAAGAAAAAGAACTTTCTGCTTTTACCCAAAACTTAACTCTTAATAAATTTATGTTTTCTGCAAATTGAGGTGTTGCTACCAAAGCTCCGTATGATAATTGTAGGGAATTTGAAGCACTATGGCTTTGAGTTGCAACAATAGAAGGAGTACCTTGAATTAGAGAACAACATGCAGGAAAGGTCATTGAAGCATCAAAATTCTGCGTATAAGGAACGCTTATAGGAGCACAAGTTGTTGAAAATTGCAATGGAAGACTCCATTCACCTTCTTCACTCCCACAAATTGCTTGTACTCTCACTTTATAAGTTGAAGAAGGCAAAAGATTAGTTATAGAATAAGGATTATTAGCTGTTGCATTAACTGCTATTGCATTTTCCCAAGAAGTTTCTGTCACCAACATATATTCTATATTCCAAGAATAAGCATCGCTTGTAAAGGATATATCAGCTGAGGTTGTCGTAATATTATTTGCAGCTAAATCTGTTGGAGTTGCACATAAAGGAACATCTTTAACAATGAAATTGTCAATACGTAAATCATTATCTGCATCATCACTGATTGTTGAAGCAGCATAAATACCTATTTTAACAATGCCTTGATAAGGATTTCCATTGGCATTCTCTAATGGAATAGAAATATGTTGCATTGGATAAAGATTATTATATACTCTTTGAGCACCCTGCTGGTTTGTCCAAAGAATTGCATTGGCTGCATCCCAAGTTAAACCATTATCAGTTGAGATAACAATACCAAAAACATCATCCGTGACATCTGAATCAGGTTCTCCTCCTAATCCAGAAGAAGAATATGCTGTAAGAAGAACATCCATTTCTACTTGATATAAGGTTCCGTCTTCTCCTAAATTAATACTTGGAGAGATTAACCATCCATTCCTATTATTACCATATACATTAATACGAGCATTATTACCCGCCCCTGGATATATTTCTGCTGTATTGGAAGTCCAATTACCGCTTGACAATGTTAATGATGTTGGTGTTCCACTTTGTTGTAAAGCTCCACTTGCTTTTGACCAACAAGCAGAAGGAGGAACTACATTAAATGTTTCAATAGGTGTTGGAACATTTAAAACAGCACAAGGTGTTGTAAAGGTTATTGGAGAGGTCCATTCACTCAATTGGTCACCACAATCTGTTTGCATCCTTACTTTATAAGAAGTATTATCTGTAAGCCCTGTTATAGTATAAGAATTTGTTGTTACACTTTCTTGCATTGCATTTATCCAAGAAGTATCTGTTGCTAAAATATATTCTAAATTCCAAGACAAAGCATTACTTGTAAAAGAGATTTCAGCAGAATTTGTTGTAATATTATTTGCTACGATATTTGTTGGTTTTATACAAGAAGGAAGATAATCAACAACTATATCATCAATCCACCAATACCAACTTGTATTATTATTTTGTTTAAATGCAATATAATTATCTACTCCTGTTAGTGTAGAAGTGTTAAACATTACTTCATATTCTCCCCACGTTGAAGTAGAAGGAGCAATAGTATAAATACTTTCAAAGGTTGTTGAATCAGTAGGGTCAGACATTATTCCAACTTCTAATGTTCCACAAGAAGTTGAACCTTCTGATTTTGCCCAAAACTTAACTCTTAATTGAGATATATCTTCTGCAAAGGAAGGTGTTGTTATATATGTTCCATTTGATAATCTTAAAGAACTTGTATTGCTATGTTTTTGTGAAGTACTAATACTTGGACTACCTTTAATTAGATAAGAACATGGAGATATATTTGTTGAAGAATCAAAGTTTTCTTCCCAAGGAACACTTATTGCATTGCAAGCAGTTTTAAATGTTATTGGATTTGTCCAATCACTTTGTTCATCGCCACAATAAGTTTGTATTCTTACCTTATAAGAAGTATTATATGCAAGTTCTGTTATATTGTAAGGGTAACTTGTTGCAACTTCTGATAGTGCATTTTCCCAAGAAGTAGAATCAGCTAACATATATTGTATATTCCACAAAGAAGCATTTTCCAAAGAATAAACCCATGATAAATCAATGGAAGAAGTTGTTGGATTATGTGCTGCTAACATTGTTGGTTTAGGACAAGAAGGCACAAAAAGATTTGGTCCTTGAACATCATCCAACATTATTCTTGAGCCATAATTATCCACAACTTGAAAAGCAATATAAACATCTCCTCCATTATAAGAAGAAAGGTCTATTGCATGTCTTGTCCAAGTGGAAGTAATTTCTTCAGATTCATCACCAAGAGTTAGAAGTGCAGTTTCATTAAATGAAGATATTTCTTTATCCGTTGTAGAAATTCTTACATTCACTTCTGTACTGCCAAACCAATAAGCAGTTTTTAAATAAAAACTAATTGAATCTGTTGCACTCTCAATGGAAAGTTTAGGCGTTATAAGCCAGTTTTCATGTCCTGGATTTGCATAATTGACACTTGCACAAGCTGTGCCCATTGGAGAAGAAGAAGTATATCTTGCCCAAGAAACACTTCCGCTTACATTTACCGCAGTCCATTCATCAGGAGGAAACAATGCTCCTTCGAATCCTTCATTTAATGAAGTCTGCGAAAAGACTTGCATAGCAAACATTATTGCCATCACAAGTAAAAAGAATAATTTTTTCATACTGAACTAATTTAAATTAATAATTTATTTATTTGTTTTACATTATTTATATTTTAGTTAATATCTATGTTTCGCTTTGCAAATTAACAAAATTAATTACAATAAAACAAATTTTTGTTAATAAAAAAATATCCTTTATAAAAATGATTATACATATCAATTATTTATAGATTTTATTTCAATAGTATTTCTCTTTATAATCCTCAACAAATATTAGTATATTCCTTATATTATAGAGTCATTTTTTATTAAATTCATTTGAAGTTAAGACATGGTGGAGTTAAGAAATAAGGGAAAAACTATTCTTTTAAGGGTTCTTTAAGCATAGATTGCAATATTAATTGTTTTTGTTCGTTTATTTTTTTCTAATATTTAAGATTTTTTATC
This sequence comes from Bacteroidales bacterium, assembly GCA_031262295.1. Classification (GTDB taxonomy): domain Bacteria; phylum Bacteroidota; class Bacteroidia; order Bacteroidales; family P3; genus UBA10566. The sequence continues at coordinate 7,933 of JAISIA010000026.1, forward strand.
TTTATTTTTAATAACTTATCTCCTATTTAACATTAAATTAATATAAATATAACAAAAACTAAACCTTATTTTTACACTACCTTAATAGTGGCATTATACTTTTGCAGCGAAAAGAAAATAATTTTAATTACAAAAATGAAATTTAAAATGAACAGATTTTTTACTAAGAAAACACTTTTGATGTTTTTATTTTCACTCCTATTTGGAGTAACACAATTAAATGCCCAACAATATAAAATATCGGGGTATTTTCAACCACAGATGCAAATAAACGAAGCTAATGACAATGGCTATCTTTTTGGCGTAAGACGCGGAAGGATGAAGTTTGAATTTAATAAAGACATTGTTAAGGCTGACATTTCTTTGGATGTAACTGAAAAAGGTATAGCTATAAAAGGAGTTTCCCTACTTATCAAAGAACCTTTTTGGGATATATTCTCTTTTAGAGCAGGTATATTTTCAAGACCCTTTGGTTATGAAGTTGGATTATCTAATTCCCTAAGAGAATCTCCTGAAAGAGCACTTATAACACAAAAACTATTTCCTGATGAACAAGACTTAGGTGTTATGCTTTCTGTTGGTGCTCCAAAGAATACTCTTTTACATGGACTAAAATTGGATGCTGGTCTATTTTCTGGCAATGGTATAAGATTGGATGATGACCATAGAGTTGATTTTATTGGTCATCTATACTACAAAAAAAGTTTTGAAAACATAAACTTTGGTATAGGAACATCCCTTTATAGAGGCTCAACAAACAATGCAGACTCTTCCCTATTTACAGTAGAAAACGGAAAATGGAATGAAACAAAGGTTAATCCAAATCAAAAATTAAGACGTCAATACATAGGTTTTGATGGACAATTTGAATTAAAGAGCGTAATTGGTAAAACAAAGCTTTCAGGAGAATATGTTTTTGGAAAACAACCTTCACAATCCTCCGACTTCTTAGCTCCTAAGGGAAATACATATAGTATAGATAAACCTTTCTCTTTTAATAGGAAGTTTATGGGAGGCTACATTGCCTTTGTTCAATCAATAGCTCAACTACCATTATCTGCAATTGTTAAATATAGTTGGTTAGATCCAAATACCGAATTGAAGGGTGATGAGATTTACAATAAAACAGACCTACAATTAAGCACAATTGGTTTTGGACTTCTTTGGGATATAAACAAAGATTTAAAACTTACTGCCTATTATGAAGTAAATCAAAATGAAAAAACCGCTAATGTAAAGTCCTACGATAAGGATGTTAAGGACAATGGCTTTACATTAAGACTACAATATGTATTTTAATTAAACAGGAAAACTAAACAAAACATTAAAAAATTAAAAGAATTAAAACTATGAAAAAGACATTAAAAACAACATTAGCTGCACTTATAATTGCTTTTGCAGGACTAAATGTTAATGGACAAAAGGTAAAAGGCTCGGATTCTGTTTTGCCTCTTTCACAAAATGAAGCTCAGGCTTACCAAAAAAAGGGTGGGAACGTGAGTGTAACGGGTGGAGGCTCTGGAGTTGGGATAGCAGCCCTTATAGATGGAACAACAGATATTGCACAAAGTTCAAGGGAGTTGAAATTTAGCGAAAGAGCAAAGCTAAAAAGCCTTAAAAAGGATATAAAGGAAGTTACAATAGCACGTGATGCCCTAACTGTGATAATAAATCCTAATAACAAGGTAAAGAAACTTACGGTTGAACAATTAGAAAAAATATTCACAGGAGAGATTACCAACTGGAAACAAGTGGGAGGAGATGATATGAAGATTATTGTTTATTGTAGGGAATCTTCTTCGGGAACATACGAGTTTTTTAAAGAACATGTGATGAATAATAAGAACTATGCGTCTTCTGTCCTATCACTTCCTGCAACAGGAGCAGTGGTTCAGTCGGTAAAACAGACCAAAGGAGCAATAGGATACATTGGTTTGGCTTATGTAACAGAAGGAATTAAAGAGGTTGAAGTGATGAAAGACAATAAGAAATTCCCAATAATTCGTCCCTTACTATACTTCTATGATGTAAAAAATGAGAAAAAAGTAAAACCTTTTATAGACTTTGTCCTATCAAGTGAAGGACAAAACATCGTTAAGCAAACAGGATACCTACCGGTTAAATAATTTATAAAAACTTATGTTCATAAAAAGAAAATATTTCTTTGAATATTTATGGGAAGGCTTATTAAAGATAAGCGGAGGGCTAACAAGTGTAGCCATACTATTAATTGTAATATTCCTATTCAGTGAAGGGATAGGAATATTCAATAATAGTGCTGTTGAAGAAGGATACTCCATTATTGTAGGTAAGGATAATGATGTAGAGAATTTAAGTGGTGAGAAAATAAAAGATATTTTTGATCAAAAAATTGTTTCTTGGAAAACCTTAGGAACAACGATTGAAAATCACGATAGTATAATGTTATTAAGATTAGATGATATTGCATCTTATGTAAGTGAAAATAAGATTGCCTCTGATTTTAGTAACCTTCCTCAAATAATAGAACAAATAATGAAGGATAATCCTTCCGTTATAGGTTTTCTTCCTTCTGAATACATAAATAAGGATTCCGATTATAGGATATTAGACTTGGGAAAAATAAAACCTAAGGATTTCTTTTTTGGAAAACAATGGTTTCCTACGGCACAACCTTCTCCTCTATTCGGTGTTCTTCCCATTGTTTTGGGAACACTACTTGTTAGTTTAATTGCAATACTTATTGCATTACCTTTTGGTTTGGCTGTTGCAATATATTCAGCAGAGCTTGCCTCAGAAAAAGTCGCTAAACTAATACGTCCAGTTATAGAACTCTTAGCAGGTATCCCTTCTGTTGTTTATGGTTTCTTTGGACTAATTGTAATAGTCCCTCTAATACAAAAACTATTTAATTTGGACGTAGGAGAAACTGCCTTAGCGGGAAGTATTATTCTTGCCATAATGGCTCTTCCTACTATTATAACTATTGCTCAGGATGCAATAATGTCAACACCTCGTTCAATGAAAGAAGCCTCTTTGGCTTTGGGTGCAAATAAGTGGCAAACCATTAAAAAAGTTATAATACCATATTCTATATCTGGAATAACAGCTGGTGTTGTATTAGGAATAGGAAGAGCAATAGGTGAAACAATGGCTGTTCTTATGGTGACAGGTAATGCAGCGGTAATTCCAACAACATTATTAGAACCTGTAAGAACAATACCTGCAACAATAGCAGCAGAATTGGGAGAAGCTCCAAAAGGAGGTGCTCACTATGAAGCACTATTTGCTTTGGGATGTATTCTATTTATATTTACATTAGTTATAAATCTTATTGTAGAATACATATCTTCAAAGAATAAAAACAAGGCATAAATAACATAAAAGAAGAAAATGGATTACAGAAAAAAAAGAAATATAAATCAAGTTGTTTGGTTCTCTACTTTAAGAGTGATGAGTTTTATTGTTGTTGCAATACTTTTTTGCATATTAGGCTTTATTCTATATAATGGAGCAAGTGCAATAAGTTGGGATTTTCTAACAACAATGCCTCAGGACGGGATGACAAAGGGAGGAATACTTCCTGCAATACTCGGAACCTTCTATCTAACAATAGGAGCTATAATTTTTGCTTTTCCATTAGGGATACTCTCGGGAATATATCTTAATGAATATGCAGGCAAAGGTTGGATTGTTAAACTTATTAGGATGATGACAAACAATCTTGGAGCTATTCCATCCATCGTTTTTGGTCTATTTGGGATGGCATTATTTGTAAATAAACTCAAATTTGGAGATTCCATAATAGCAGGCTCACTAACCTTAGGACTACTTGTTCTTCCTATTGTAATAAGAACAACAGAAGAAGCACTAAAACAAATAGACGATAGTTTCCGTACAGGCTCTTTGGCATTGGGAGCAACTAAATTTCAAACCATAATACGGGTTATATTACCTATGGCTTTCCCTAATATAATAACAGGATTGATTCTTTCCATTGGAAGAGTATCAGGAGAAACAGCACCAATAATGTTCACTGCTGTTGCCTATTTTCTGCCTCATCTTCCTTCTTCAATATACGATCAAGTTATGGCTTTGCCATATCATCTCTATGTTGTTGCAACATCAGGGACAGATATTGAAGCCTCACGCCCTATTGCATACGGAACAGCATTTGTACTTATAGTCATAGTGCTTATATTGAACCTTAGTGCATCTTGGCTTAGGAAGTTTTTTGGAAATAAGGTTAAGACAAATTCATAATATAATTATTTATAAAAACAATTTATATAAAAAACAATATGTATAGTATAGAAGCAAAGGATGTGAATTTTTATTATGGCGACTTTTTGGCGTTAAAAAACATATCTATGCAAATAGAAAAAAATAGTGTGACAGCTTTTATTGGTCCTTCGGGTTGTGGAAAAAGCACCTTCCTAAGGCTATTTAATAGGATGAACGATTTAATTCCAAATATAAAATTGGAAGGAAAGATAATGGTTAAAGGAGAGGATGTTTATTCTAAGAATGTATTTGTTGATCAACTACGAAAAGAAGTTGGGATGGTTTTTCAAAAAGCTAACCCTTTTCCCAAAACAATATTTGAAAATGTTGCATACGGATTAAGAGTTAATGGAGAAAAAAATAAAAAGAAGATAGAGCAAGTTGTTGAACAATCTCTAAAAGGTGCTGCTCTATGGGAAGAAGTTAAAGATAAATTAAATCGTTCCGCATTTGCTCTTTCAGGAGGACAACAACAAAGACTTTGCATTGCAAGAGCACTTGCTATTGAACCAAGCATAATATTAATGGATGAGCCAGCCTCTGCCTTAGATCCTATCTCTACATTAAAGATAGAGGAATTGATATTTGAACTAAAAAAGAAATACACCATAGTTATTGTAACACATAATATGCAACAAGCCGCAAGAGTCAGCGATAAGACAGCATTTTTCTACTTAGGTGAATTGATAGAATATGATAATACAGATAAAATATTTACAAATCCCCAAAAGGAAGCAACACAAAATTACGTAACAGGACGTTTTGGGTGAAAAATAAAAAGAATATTAAGTTAAATAAGTAAAGAATAAAAATTAAAAAATATGGTACAACTACATATAGATACGGAATTGTTCAAGTTAAAGCAGTCTTTGCAAGATATGTGGATAATTGTTGAAAAGCAATTAAAGAAAACAAGGTTGGCTTTCTTAGATTACGATAAAGCTATGGCAAGACAGGTTATTGCAAGAGAAAAGATGGTAAATGCTTTGGAACTGAAAATAGATTCTGAATGCGAGAGCTTCATTGCAAAGAATAGTCCAGTTGCTATTGACCTTCGTTTGGTTTTGGCTTATATAAATATGAACAACAATCTTGAAAGAATAGGTGATTTTTGTGAAAGTATATCCAACTATGTCCTAAATCACATGAGTGGAAAACTTGATGAGAACTTTGCAGCCCTACTTAGGATTGAAGAGATATTTGATTGTGCAAATGATATGTTTATATTTGCAAAAGATGCTCTAATAGAAGAGGACACAGAAAAGGCAGAAAAAATATTTGGAATAGATAATCTAATTGATGAAATCTATCATAATTCTGTTAAAGTTATAGCAGAGCAAATAAAAAATGATGTTTCAAAAACCGAAGAGTACTTATTGCTATATTCAGTTATAAGAAAATTGGAACGAATAGGTGATAGATGCAATAATATTGCAGAGGAGATAGTATTTTATTTGGAAGCAAAGGTTTTAAAACATAATGAAAAAGAAAAGAAAAAAATAGAAAAGGATTTTAAGTAACGACATTTTTTTGTTGTCAATCAAAACACTAAGCTCAATGATTTTTTTATTTCATTGGGCTTTTCTATTTTTATAGTCCAACTTGTTTTGTTTTTATAAAAAGTAGAACAATGTTTCCTTAAAGCATATTGAACTTTATTTAATGATAAACATAAGATAAGTTATTAAAATAAAAGATAAAACAATTGCAATATTATAAATAAATGAACAAATTAAATAATTAATATTGCATATTTATAATAAAAAAAATAAAGAAAAATTTGTCATTTACAAAAATGATTGTATTTTTGCACCGCTTTTTAAGACCTATAAGGCAATTTACTTTTAGGTTTATTTAAAAGAAAAGATCCTCTTTAGCTCAGTTGGTTAGAGCACATGACTGTTAATCATGGGGTCCTAGGTTCAAGTCCTAGAAGGGGAGCCAGAGAGAAAAGGAGCAAAACTTATGTTTTGTTCCTTTTTTTATTTAAACTTTTGGACAAAAAAGCAATAAGTTATTATCTTTGCAACTTTAAGATGAAAGTAAGTGGTTTTTCCTTTGTAAGAAATGCAATAAAGTTTGACTATCCCGTCATTGAGGCAATAAGTTCCATTTTGCCTATATGTGATGAGTTTATTTTGGTTTTGGGTAATTCGGAAGATGATACAGAAAACCTAATTAAGTCAATTAATTCCGATAAACTAAAAATTGTACATTCCATTTGGGATGAAAACCTAAAAACAGGAGGAAAAATCTTAGCTCAACAAACAAATATTGCATTAAATTCAATAAGCAAGGACTCCACATGGGCTTTTTACATCCAAGCAGACGAAGTTATACACGAAAAATACCTTCCAACAATATTAGATTCTATGAAAAAATGGGAGAAAAATAAAGAAGTGGAAGGCTTACTTTTTAATTATCTTCATTTTTATGGTTCATATAACTTTGTTGGCTCTTCAAGAAAATGGTATAGAAAAGAAATTAGGGTTATCCGTCCTAATATAGGAGTGTATTCTTATAGGGATGCACAAGGATTTAGAATAGAAAATAGAAAACTAAATGTTAAAGAAGTTGATGCCTTTGTTTATCATTACGGATGGGTTAAGTCGCCATACAAACAACAATTAAAACAAAAATACTTCAACTCTTTATGGCACGATGATAATTGGATAGAAAAGAATATTCCAAATAAGGAAGAGTTTGATTATAGTAATATTGATTCGTTGGAATACTTTGAAGGAGAGCATCCAAAGGTTATAAAAGAAAAGATAGAACAAAAAAATTGGAAATTTGATTTTGATATAAAAAAGAAAAACTTTTCATTAAAGGATAGGATATTAAATTTTATAGAGAAGCGTTTCAATTATAGGATAGGTGAATATAAGAATTATAAGATATTAAAATAGGTTTCTAATAAAAGAATTAAAACAATATAAAAGAAATATTATGAAAGATTTCATAGAAGAATTATCTTGGCGAGGTATGATTCACACAATAATGCCCGGAACTAAGGAAGAGTTGGAAAAAGGTATGGCTACTGCATACGTTGGTATTGACCCAACTGCTGATTCTTTGCATATAGGACACTTAGTTAGCGTTATGATGCTAACACATTTTCAAAATTGCGGTCATCGTCCTTTGGTTTTAGTTGGTGGTGCAACAGGTATGATTGGCGATCCTTCTTTTAAAAGCGAGGAAAGAAAGTTATTGGATACAGAAACAATAAAACATAATCAAGAATGTATAAAGAATCAGCTCTCAAAATTCTTAGACTTTAATTCAAATGCTCAAAATAAGGCAGAGTGTTTAAATAACTATGACTGGATGAAGGATTGGTCTTTCTTGGATTTTATAAGAGATATAGGAAAACATATAAGCGTTAATTATATGATGGCTAAGGATAGCGTAAAAAAACGTATGGAAACAGGAATATCCTTCACCGAATTTTCATATCAACTTTTGCAAGGCTACGATTTTAAATACCTATATGAAAATTATAATTGCCATCTACAAATGGGAGGAAGTGATCAATGGGGCAACATTACAACGGGAACAGAACTTATAAGACGTATGTTGCAAAAAGAAGCCTTTGCCCTAACTTGTCCTTTGATAACAAAGAGTGATGGAAAGAAATTTGGCAAAACAGAAAAAGGTAATATATGGCTTGATCCTAATAAGACTTCTGCTTATACCTTCTATCAATTTTGGCTAAATGTTTCAGATGAAGATGCACAAAAGTTTATTAAAATCTTTACCTTGTTTAACAAAACGGAGATTGAATCCTTAATAAAGCAGCATAATGAGGCTCCACACGAAAGATTATTACAAAAAACCTTAGCAAAGGATATAACAATTAGGGTTCATAGTGAAAAGGAATATCTTTCGGCAATAGAGGCATCGGAAATTCTTTTTGGGAAAAATGCAACACAAAGCATAAGACAAATTGATGAAAGAACACTTTTGGATGTTTTTGAAGGCGTTCCTTTATTTGAAATAGAGAAAGACAATATTACAAAAGAGATAAACATTATTGACTTTATTACAGAAAACACTAAAATATTTTCTTCCAAGGGCGAAGCAAGGAGAACAATAAAAGAAAATGCCCTATCTATAAATAAGGAAAAGGTAGATGAAAACTACATAATTACAAATAAAGACCTACTAAATGATAAGTATATTTTAGTACAAAAAGGAAAGAAAAACTACTATCTTTTAATTGTAAAATAGTTTTAAAAGCATATAATAGATTTTCCTATTTTTTAATGATTTAAGTCGCTTTAAGAAATATTTCATTTATGCTTAAAAAAAATATTTAACATTTTTTCCTTCAAATGTTAAATTCAAAATTTTAATTTTGAAATTTGCCATTTGCTTTTTTGAAAATAATTTTATATCTTTGCCGAAACAAAGTTTCTTTCTTAGGGCAATAAAGTTCTAATATTTCCAAATTTCATTTTTCTTTATATTTATAAAATAATCTCTTCATTATTAGTGTGTTATCTCTAAATAAATCTTCGTTTTAGAAAATTATTTCTTCGTTTTAGCAAACTAAAACAGCGTTTTATTTGAACAAATCTTCGTTTTTTTTATTTAAAAATTAGAATTTGGCTTTTTTAATGAAAAATATAGAAAAATGTATTAAAATTTGCTTAGATTGTATTGAGGATTAATAAATTAATAATTTGGCAAAATTTTAACAAATTTTTGAATAGTAAAAATTGAAAAATTGAGTCAAATGTTAAAAAATGTTAAATTTTGGCAAAATTATTTACTAAAGTGTTAAAAAAGGGGTGTTTTTTAGGGTGTGAAATGTTAAAAAAATTGGGAATTTATACAATTGATATAGGTATTTTAATGAAAGAGTAGGTATATAACAAGAAAGCGGCATCTCAAAAAAGAGATGTCGCTTTTTTTATAAAAAATTTATGTTTTATTTAACAATTAATTTTTGTGTGCGGTTAATGTTTTCTCCTTGTAATTTTAGGTAATAAACTCCTTTTGTTAAGTTAGATAAGTCCAAAACTTGTTCTGCCTTTTCATTAACAATTATTGTTTGAGTATTTATTATACGTCCCTGAACATCAGTTAAAGACATTTTTACCCTACTGTTTATTCCAGAGATAAATAATTTAGTTTCCTTTTCTGCTGGATTAGGATATAGGGCAACAATTATATTATTAGCATTATTTACTTCCTTTATACCATTAGGTTGATTTTCACTTGTTGCTATAAAGTTTTTAATCTCGCCATAAGTTACTTTTTCTCCATATTCTCCTGTTTTGACGTATGCTTTTATGTTATAGTTTTCGTTTTCTATAAGTGCATTATAAGTAAGAGTAAATGGTGAAGCCCCTTGTGCAGATAGAACATAACTTTCATCCCAACTTTGTAAAGAGGTTTTTAATTCAAATCCTCTTGCAAATAATTCTTCTGTTCCTTGCGTTACAATACCAGTAAATGTTGCAGAGATTTCTGTTATATTTGTTACATCTAAGGTTGTAACAATTGGAGGAACAATTGCAAGAGTTTGAAATGAAACTTCTTCTCCATAAATTGTGCCAACATTTGTTAAAACTATAAATGCTTTATATACATAAATAGAGTCTGCATATAAATTTGTTATATTTACATAAAATGGAGCTTCTCCTTCAACAGTAGAAACAACATTCCAAACATTAGAATAAGCAGCCTTGTATTCAAACCCCTTGCTTTGAGGTGCAGAAATTACATTTTCATAATCTCCTTTTAGGATTGCAGAAAATTGACTTACAGCTGATGGTGTAAGAGTTATTGCAGTAGGAGGATCAGGTAATAAAGTAAATTCTATACTTTGCCAAGCAGAGAAAATATTTTCACATTTTGCTCTTACATAAGCAATATATGGGGTATTAAGTGTTAATCCTGTAAATTGATAAGATAATGTATTAACATCAATTATAGAACCTGTTGTTCCTAATTTAACTTGCCAAGAGGTTTCATTTGCTCCTTGACTCCAATAAATAGTAGCAGAGGTGGTGGATGGGACAACTTGTAATGAGGTTGGTGGAATACAATTTGATGTTTCTGAATAAGAAATTTCCAAATCATCCAATAACCAAGACCAATTTGATGCTGCATTAGTTTGTTTAAATGCAATGTATTTACCCACTCCACTTACATTAGTTGTATCAAATGATATATTATATTCACCCCAAGTATTCCCATAATTAGGATCAATTGTTAATACACTTTCAAATGTTGTTGTATCAAAGGGATCAGTAATCACTCCAAGAGTAAGACTTCCTGAAGAGGCAACACTTTGGCTAAGAGCCATAAATTTAAGTTTTAAATAGTTTAGTTCAACTCCTATTTGTGGTGTTATAACACTTGTCAAAGAGGTTAAACGTAATGAATTGGGAGAACTAACACTTTGGAAATTATGTATTGTTGCATTTTCATCAAATCTTTTCCAGCAAGAAGGAAAAGATGATGTTGATGTTTCATCAAATGTTTCCATCCAAGGAAAATCTGTTAATGCCACACAATTTGTTTGGAATATTACTTGATCACTCCACTGGCTTTGTTCATTAGCACAAGAGGCTTTTATTCTTAATTTATACGAAGTATTTACTGCAAGTTCTGTTATAGTATAAGGATTATCTGATACAACAAGTGTTATTGCATTGTCCCAAGAAGTTTCACTTGCTAACATATATTGAATATCCCAAGAGTAGGAATTTCCTAAAAAATCACTCCATGCTACATCAATACTTGTTGTATTAGGGTTTCTAAAAATTATATTATTTGGTTTTGGACACATAGGAATATAATCAACTGCAACATTCTCAATCAACCACCAATTGTTTGTATTGTTATTTTGCTTAAATGCAATATAATTATTATTTCCTATTGTTCCTGCTGTGTTAAATAAAACTTCATACTCTACCCAAGAGGCTCCAGAAGGATGTTGAATTGTATAAATACTTTCAAAAGTTGTTGTATCATTCGGATCAGACATTATTCCAACGCTCAAAGTTCCAGATAAACTTGTATCTTGTGCTTGTGCCCAAAATTTAACTTTCAATAAGGATATATCTTCTGCAAATGCAGGTGTTGTTGCCCATCCACCATTTTCAAATTTTAAATAATTTTGAACACCATAAGTTTGTGAAATACTATTTACATCACCTTTAACTACAAAAAAGCAAATAGGTAAAGTAGGTGAAGAATTAAAGTTTTCCAACCAAGGAACATTTGCTGGAAGACAAAGCGTTTGAAATGTTATTTGTTCTGACCAATTGCTTTGTTCATTACTACAAGAGGCTTTTATTCTAAAAATATATTCACTTGCAGGCAAAAGATTAGTTATAGTATAAGGATTAGTTGTTGCCGTAACCTGCATTGCTCCTGACCAAGAAGTGTCTCCTACTAATTTATATTCTATATCCCACAAAGAAGAGGTTGAAGAAAGATTATTCCAAGAAATATCCACAGAAGTAGTTGTTCTATTACTTACAATAAAATCTGTTGGAACAGGACAAGAAGGAATTTCTCTTACAACAAAATTATCTACATGTAAAGCATTACTTGCATTTAATAATGTTGAACCAACATAAATACCTATTTTAACAACACCTTGATAAGGGTTATTGTTTGCATCTTTTAATGGAATGGTAAGATGTTGCATTGGATAAAAATTATTAAACCTCCTTGTTGCACCTTGTTCATTTGTCCAAAGAATTGCATTTTCTCTATTCCAAGAAAGACCATTATCAGTTGAAACAACAATACCAAAAATATCATCATAACCATCTGTTTGAGGAGCATTATTATTCCAATCTGTAAGCAAAACATCCATTTCAACTTGTGACATTGTTCCATCTGTTCCTAAATCTATACTTGGAGAAATTAACCATCCATTTGCATAAATATATACATGAATAAGAGCATTATTTCCTCCTCCTTGATACATCTCTGTTGTTGAAGACTCCCAATGATCATTTCCTGTAAATGTTACTGTGCCGCTTTGAGGTAAAGCTCCACCTGCTTTAGTCCAGCAAGCAGTAGGAGGAACATTATTAAATGTTTCAATTGTTGTAGGAACACTTAGATTATTACAAGCTGTTAAAAAAGTTATTGAATTTGACCACTGGCTTTGATCTTCACTATCACAAATTGCTTGTATTCTTATTTTATATGAAGTATTGTCTGTAAGAGATGTTATAGTATAAGGGTTAGTTGTTGCAATAATATTTGTTGCATTTGTCCAAGAAGTTTCACTTGCCAACATATATTGAATATTCCAAGAAGTAGCAATATTATCAACCCAAGAAAAATCAACAGAAGTTGTTGTTGCATTACTTACTAACAAATCTGTTGGAATAAGACAAGAAGGAATAAGTGAAACTTCTACATCATCAATATAAGCATACCCAGAATAAGCAGTTGTAAATGCCTCAAAAATGATATATCTATTTGTTCCTGTCAATTCAGTTTCATTGAACATTACTTCATATTCTGTATAAGTAGTAGTTAATGTTATAGTATCAACCATTTCTATTGTAGATAAGTCGTCCAAATCAGAGGCTACTCCTACTACTACATTGTTAATTGCATTACCATAAGATTTAGCCCAGAATTTAATTCTTAAAGAATGTATATCCTGAGCAAAGGCAGGAGTAGCTATTATAGATTCATTATTGGTTGAAAGATAAGAATAAATTATATTTGATCCACTATGAGCATAGTTACTATAATTATATACATAAGGATAAGCACCCGTAGAAAGTTTTGTCCAACAAGTAGGAAGAGTACCACTGCCTGAGGATTCATTATCAAAATTATTAAAATATGGTAATTGTGAAATAGACCCACAAGCTGTTGTAATAATTATTGGAACAGTCCATTCACTTTGTTCTCCACCGCAATCTGTTTGTATTCTTATCTTATATGAAGTGTTGGCTGTTAGTCCTGTTATATTATAAGGATTTGTTGTTACTTGCAGCATTGTTGCATTATCCCAAGAAGGATTAGAGGCTAACATATATTGAATATTCCAATAAGATGAAGTTTCCAAAGGATCAACCCAAGATAGATCAAAAGAATTACTATTAAGATTACTTACTGTAAGATTTGTTGGTCTTGCACAAGAAGGAATTAAATCAACGGTTAAATCATCAACATACACATAGCTTGTAGAACCTGTTGTATATGCTTTTAAAACTATATAATTATTTTCTCCTGTTAGTTCAGTTCCATTGAAAGCTACTTCATATTCTGCATAAGTAGTAGATAATGTTACAGTATCAACAAATTCTATTGTGGAAAGATCTCCTAAATCAGACATTACTCCTACAGCTATATTACTATTTGAATAGCCACGTGCAGCCCAAAATTTAATTTTTAATGAATTTATATCTTGAGCAAAAGCAGGAGTAGCTATTATAGATTCATTGTTGGTTGTAGAAAGTTGAGAATAGATTATATTTGCTCCACTATGAGTGTGATAAGGATAACTATGTACATAAGGATAGTTGTTAGTAGAAAGTCTTGTCCAACAATTAGGAACATTACCTGCTATTTCACTATCAAAATTATTAAAATATGGTAATTGTGAAATAGGAACACAGGTTGTTTCAAATTGAATAGTAGGTGTCCAATTGCTTGTTTGGTTACTACAATCTGATTGCATTCTTATTTTATATATAGAAGAAGGTGCAAGGTTTGTTAAGGTGTAAGGATTTGTTTGTACAACTTGTGTTGTTGCATTAATCCAAGAAGTATTTGTTGCTAACGTATATTGAAGATTCCAAGAAGAAGAAACATCACTTGTAAAAGAAATATCAGCACTTGTTGCTGTAATATTACTTACTTCCAATTCTGTTGGAGTTGCACAAGAAGGAATAATAAAGTTATCAATAAATAAATAATTCCCTGTATTATATCCTGTATTATCTTCTGTTGAACCAGCATAAATACCTATTTTAACAATACCTTGATAAGGGTTATTGTTTGCATCCTTTAATGGAATAGAAAGATGTTTCATTGGATAAAGCTCACTTAATGCTCTTGTTGCTCCTTGTTCATTTGTCCAAAGAATTGCATTTTCTCTACTCCATGTTGCACCATTATCAGTTGAAACAACAATACCAAAAACATCATCACTACCTGTTAAATCAGCATAGCCTCCACTAAAAGCCATAAGTAAAACATCCATTTCAACTTGATATGTTATTCCATCTGTTCCTAAATCTATACTTGGAGAAATTAACCATCCATTATAAGTGCTGTGTATAATTGTATAAGCACTATTTCCACATCCTAAACATATTTCGTATGGAATAGAACCCCAATAATTACCCTCTGTCAATGTTATTTGTCCGCTTTGAGGTAAATTTCCACTTGCTATACTCCAACAAGTAGAAGGAGTAACTGTATCAAATGTTTCAAGTGTTGTTGGAACACTTAGAGCAACACAAGGGGTTGTAATAGTTATTGGTGTAGTCCAATTGCTTGTTTGGCTATTACAATTTGTTTGCATCCTTATTTTATATGAAGTATTTTCTGTTATTCCTGTTATAGTATAAGGATTTGTTTGTACAACTTGTGTCGTTGCATAATCCCAAGAAGTATAAGAGGCTAACATATATTGAAGATTCCAAGACGATGCATTTTCCAAAGGATCAATCCATGTTAAATCAATAGAAGCATCTGTAAGGTTACTTACTGCTAAAGAAAATGGTTTAGGACAAGAAGGAAAAACAATATTTGGTCCTTTAACATCATCCAACATTATTCTTGAACCATAATTGTCTATAACCTGAAAAGCAATATAAATTTCCTCTCCATTATAGTCAGAAAGGTCTATTGCATATCTTACCCAAGATGAGGTAAGATCACCATTAGAAAGAGTTAAAAGTGCTGTTTCATTAAAAGAAGATGTATCTACATCTGTTGTTGAAATTCTTACATTTAATGTTGCACTTGAATAATCATCACTCTTAATATAAAAACTAATTGAATCATAACTATGTTCAACAGAAAGTTTAGGAGTTATAAGCCAATTTTCATAAGAAGAGGAAGGAAAAATATTTACACTTGCACAAGCTGCACCCATAGGAGAAGAATAAGTATCTCTTCCCCAAGAAACATTTCCACTTACATTCACACTACTCCATTCTTCAGGAGGAAATGCCACACCTTCAAATCCTTCATTTAATGAAATCTGGGAAAAACTTTGCAAAGAAAATACTAATATTGCAATTAAAAAGAATATTTTTTTCATAATATATATTTTTATGTTAATAAAATATAAATCACTCTGCAAAAGTCTAAAAACTTTTTGATAAAAACTAATTTTCTAAAAGAAAAAAAGCAAAATGTATTAAATCGTCCGCCATTGGCGGACGATTTAAATATATATTTTTTATATCCCCCAAGTTTCTCTATCTAAACTTCTATAACCTATTGCTTGGGATAGGTGATGGTTTTCTATATTTTTGCTTTGATCTAAGTCGGCAATGGTTCTTGAAACTTTTAATATCCTATCGTATGCTCTTGCTGAAAGTCCAAGAGTCTCCATAGCACGCTTTAATAACTGCATTCCACTTTCGGTCAATGAACAATATTCTTTTAGCATCTTTGAAGTCATTTGTGCATTACAATGAATATTCTCATAGTTTTTAAATCTTTCTTGTTGTATTTGTCTTGCTACAACAACCCTTTGCCTAATTGTAGAAGACTTCTCTCCTTCTCTTTTTTCGGAAAGGTCCTTAAAAGGAACGGGCACAACCTCTATATGAAGGTCTATCCTATCTAATAGGGGACCTGATATTTTGTTAAGATATTTCTTTACAGAAGAGGTTGAACATGTACAATCCACAGAAGGATGATTATAAAAGCCACAAGGGCAAGGATTCATTGCAGCAACCAACATAAAACTCGCAGGATAGCTAACAGCTTGTTTGGATCTTGAAATTGTTATATCCCTTTCCTCCATTGGTTGTCGCAAAACCTCCAAAACATTTCTTTTAAATTCAGGAAGCTCATCTAAAAACAGCACTCCATTGTGAGAAAGAGATATTTCACCCGGTTGAGGTATTGCTCCTCCTCCAACTAATGCCACATCAGAAATTGTGTGATGAGGACTACGAAAAGGACGAATAGATACAAGGGGTGTATTCTTTCTCATCTTTCCTGCAACCGAATGTATCTTTGTTGTTTCAAGTGACTCTTCCAAAGAAAGTGGTGGAAGAATTGAAGGTAATCTTTTAGCCAACATAGTTTTCCCACTGCCGGGAGGACCTATTAGTATCACATTATGACTTCCCGCTGCTGCAATCTCCATTCCTCTTTTTACATTTTCTTGTCCTTTTACATCGGTGAAGTCAAATTCATATCTTTCTAAATCCTTTTGGAATATCTTTTCACTATCAATCTTTGTCTTTTCTAATGAGGCTGAATTATTGAAATAATTTATTACTTCCAAAATATTTTCTACCCCATAAACATCAACACCTTGAACAATTGCTGCTTCTTGGGCATTTGTTTTGGGAAGAATAAACGCCTTAAAGCCTTGCTTTTTTGCCTCTAAGGCAATGGGCAATACTCCTTTTATTGGTTGCAATGAACCATCTAAGGAAAGTTCTCCCATAATTAGGTATTCCGAAATATTGTAATTTAAGGCAATTTGTTCCGATGCAGCTAATATTCCAATAGCAATAGGAAGATCGTATGAAGAGCCTTCCTTACGAATATCAGCAGGAGCCATATTAATTATTATTCTTTTGCCGGGAATCTTATATCCAAAGCTTTGCAAGGCAGAGGATACTCTTTGATAACTTTCCTTTACTGCATTATCGGGCAATCCAACTAAGAAAAAACCCACACCTTGTTCAACTGAAACCTCAACACATACTGTTGTTGCATTAATGCCACTTATGGCACTTCCATAAACTTTTACTAACATGCATCATCCTTTTATTTTATTACTTACTTGTTCTATTATCTCGTTTAACTTTTCTTCGTCCTCAGAGTAGTATTTCATACTCTTTTGATAGTCTTTTAAAGTGATGTTATGTTTTTTTAGTATTTCTCTACTATATTCTCTTAACCTTATATTTCTTTGTTTTATTGTGCTATCTCGTTTAAAAATTGCAAGTCCTTCGGCTTTTTTTAGTTCAGTTAAGACTTCAACAAACTCTTTTTGAGGAATTATGCCCTTATTTTCTTCTTTGTGTTTTTTACAAGAAGAAAAGAAAATAATTAGAGTTATTAGTAGGGTTATTGGTATAAATAATTTTTTCATAAGGCAAAATTAGTATAAATAGAATAGAAAATAAAGATTTATTCAGAAAAAACGCTATTCTGTTTTGTTAAAACGCTGTTTTAATTTACTAAAACGAAGAAATAATTTATTAAAACGAAGAAATAATTTACTAAATCTTCGTTTTAATCTTATTGAAATATAGTAAAATAGCGAAATAACCAGACTTCCGTTATGACAATTAAAAGCCGCTTGGCAGAAGGTTGCCGACAAAAAGAAGAGGCTTATTAAAAAACCTAAGGTTTTTTAATAAGCCTCTTGAAATATTTTTGAGGAAAAATTTACTTAAAAATTATTTTTTGATAAGTTTTTGAGAAGAAATTTTTCCGTCTTTTTCTAATTGTATCATATAAACACCTTGATTAAGATTGCTTATATTTAATGTTTCGCTTTCGCTCTTTGCTGTTTTGTTTATAAGAACTCTACCTAAAACATCAACAACTCTTATTTGAGAGCCATTAGCATTTGATATTGTAACTTGATCTTGTGCAGGATTAGGATAAAGACCAAAAGAAGGAGTATTTACATTATCTTTTATTGATAGAGCATTTCCTGTTACTCCTATATTATCAAGTAATAGAATAAATTTATCAGTAGATTTTAATCTGAATGCAAAAGTAACTTTTCCTGAATATTCAGATAAATCAATACTATATGTAGTAAATGTACCACCAGGAACTGCATTGTATGTTCCAATTGAAGTAAAATCAGATGTTGTATAACCAGCATTTGTTGAAATTAATACTTCTAAATCATCAGGATAAGAAGCATCTAATGACATGGCATCAAATAATAATGAATTATTACCATTTAATTGAACAGGTTCTGTTATCATCCATCTGTTAGCTTGAACAGGGTTTAAGAAATATGATGTTGCAAAAGCTACATATCCAGTTGTTAATTCAAAATTAGCACCATCTATAATATCCCAAGCTTTGTTATCGTAGAAATATTCACTATATTGTGTTGTTATTTGTTCAGCGTTTGTTTGTCCATCAACATTATCTAATACCCAACCTTCTCTGAAATCTCCTTCTTCAAAATCAAAAACAAAAGTAGGGGCTTCAATGCAAGAAGTAGTTCCAATTAAGCTATCATTAGTATTATTTTCATCTGCTTCCCAAGTATTATGAATGTAGATTGAATAATTACCAACAGTAGATAAATCTGCATAGAAAGTACCTTGAACATAATCATTAGATGGTATAGAAGCAATAGTATATTGCATAGGAGTACCACCATTTATAATACATTCTATAGTTACGTTTGTAGCTTCTTGTCTTCCTACATTTACAGCATAATATGTTATAGGTTCATTATTTGTTAATGTTCCTACACTAGGTACAGTCAATTCTACCACAGCAACATCATAATCATCTTCAACAAGATATACTCCTCCATCTGCTTCAACAGTAAAATCATATTGTTTTTGTGATTCAAATGCAAAATCATCAGCAATAGCTAAAGGAACTAATCCATAACCTGAATAAGGCATAACAAAAACTGCATCATAAGTTCCTATTGGTATATCTAATGTTAGAGTTCCGCTAACAAGAACATTAGAAGTTGCTGGATCTCCATCAGCATTTTCAGGAAGTTTATATTCAAATGCTGCATAATCTTCTGCTGAAATAGCTTGATTAGCAATAATAGTTGCAACTATTGTTGCATCTCCATCAAGTAATAGTTGTACTCCTGTTACACCATCAGCCATCATATCATCTGCTGATAATGTTATACGTGAATAACCTTCTTCAATAGGGTCTTTTGTATTGCTAACAATCTTAACTGTTGTTTTTCCATTAGCTTTTACAACTGGGGAAATTGAAAATGTGTTCTTTTGAACATCTTTTTTAAATGATTTTAATCCTATATTTTGAGCATTTATTATGCCAAAACAAAGAATTAAAGAAAGAAAAAGTAAGCTTCTTTTCATGATACATTAATTTTTTTTAAAACTAATCAATAATTAAACATTTATAATACGTCTTTTTTATAACTATCAATTAGCAATTGTTATTTACTCTTATTAATTATTATTTATTAAATTCTTATTTATTTGATGCTGCAAATATAATAATATATTTTTAAAAGATTAGTTTAGGACAAAAAAAATGCGTTAATTTTATTGAAGTTTTTCTTCATATCTTTTTGCAAAAAGGTCTATTTCATCAATTAATTGATTTAGGGCATCAATATCGGAAGAATAATAATCCATATTTGTACTTAAACGTTCCAATTGATTAAAGCAAATACTATAGAAAGGAGATAGGTAATTGAATATATTATCTGAAAGAAGCACTCTTAGGTTTTCCATACCGCTATTCTCTGTAATTTCACATAGATTAATCCAAGAAGAGATTATCTTTTGAGCCTCTAAGCGATTTTGCATCTTTTCAATATCCGATAAATTCATATAATAGTTCATTTGACTATTAAAGTAATCAATTACCATATACATTAATTCTTCTGCCTTTCTACTATTATTAACCTGCTCGTATATTAGTGCAATTTCAGCAAAACAATAGGGATATTGGTGTATTTTTGGAGGAATTTTCTCTAAAATAAGGTCTGCTATTTCCACACTTTCTTTTGTATAACCTTCTAAAAAGAGACAATGAGACAATAAAGAGGCTTGTTGGTAGAAAAGTTCAATTATACTTCTATGCAATTCATCATAATAAATTCCTTGTTTATTAAAATTTCTCCACTGATATTTTGTTTTGAAGTTTTCATACATTTTCTTTGTATTAACACTTGGCACCTTGCTTTCAACAATTGAGTTTTGAGGTTTTTGTTTTTCTGTTTTCAATCTTGAAGAAAAACCTTCCAAAGACAAGTAATCTTTAAAGGCAAAACTATCATCAATGGAATAGGAAGAAAAATAAATGGGACGAGACGCCAAATTATTTGCAATAATATCATAAAGTATGACTGTACTTTTTGAAAGCTCCGATTGGTCTAAGATAAAATTTATCTTTGTTGTATCGTTTATTGTTATTGACAATTTATTTGATAAAAGGCTATAGAAAGTGTAATTCCCTATTTCCATTTTACTTTTTTCGCTATAGAAATACTCCAATGCTGTTTTTAATTCTACATTTTTTGTATTTGGCATAACAAAACACACAGATCTATATACATCATTATATATATTCTTTTTTGCAGATAGTTTT
Organism: Bacteroidales bacterium; assembly: GCA_031262295.1. GTDB lineage: Bacteria > Bacteroidota > Bacteroidia > Bacteroidales > P3 > UBA10566. Next base: position 28,678 of record JAISIA010000026.1, read on the forward strand.
ATAGGATAGGAATCATAGACCTTATTTGTTAGTTTTTCAATATAGGAAGCATCATTTAGTAGGTTTAGATTTATTATTCTCACATCCCTTCTTATCTTTTCCACCTCTTGTAAATACCAAAGTGGGAATGTATCATTATCTGCATTTACAAATAATATGGCATTTTCTTCACAGCTATTTAGAATTGAGTAGGCAAAATTCCTTGCTGAATATCTATAAGAGCGATTATGATCATCAAAATTATTAGCAAACATTAGTGCAGGCACTAATATAAAACATGGTAATACATATTTTGGTTTTTTAATTCTTATAATATTTACTATAAATTGACTTATACAAAAGGCTCCCATTGCAATCCAAATACTGAAAACCATAAATGAACCAACGTAGGCATAGTCTCTCTCCCTTGGTTGGTAGGCATACTCGTTTAGATATACTACAATTGCCAAACCAGTAAAGAAAAACAAAGTAAGAAGACTAACGCTTGTCTTTACATCTTTACCAATAAGGTAGAACAATCCTATAATTGCTAAAATAAAAGGTATTCCATAATATATATTATGTGCTTTATTTTCTCTGTATTTTGGCGTTGTGTCTATGTTTTTCTTCATTAATTTATCAACCTTATCAATACCAACTATCCATTGTCCTTGATGTTTATCGCCAAAACCTTGTTGGTCGTTTGTCCTTCCAACAAAATTCCAAAGCAAATAGCGTACATACATGTAGCCAACCTGATATGAGATGAAGAATTTTAGGTTTTGCATCCAGCTTGGCTTGCTTCTAATTGCTCCATCTATTATTATTGTATCCTGATTTACTCCAACCCAATCGGTGTAACCTGCTTCGTAATTTGGATTATTATAGTTCCACATCCTTGGAAAGAACATCATCATCTGCCTTTCAAATATTGGCTCTATTCCATTTTGAGGTGTTATCTTAAATTCCTTTGGTGGCATAGCTGTATAGCTTGGTCCATAAATCAAAGGTGTCTTTCCGTATGCCTCTCTGTTTAGATAGCTTTCAAGATGTTTTGCATTATCGGGTTTATATTCATTAATTGGAGTATCACTTTTTGCTCTTATGACCAAGACAAAGAAGGTTGAATACCCAATTAGGAAAAAAGCCAAAGAGAGAATTGAGGTATTGAGTAGTGGTTTTTTCTTATAGGTTGAAAAAATTATTAAGGCAACAATAAGTATTACTATTGTAAGGATTATAATGTATGGATTTATACTTATAAGTTTTAGGGCTATTGGAATAATTCCCCATAATATTAAAGCCAATATTAAACAGGAAATAATAAGTGTTTTTATTACTGATGAGAAACTTCCTTTTTTATAATGGAAGTAAATAATTAGGCATATAGAAGGAATAACCAATATGGAAAGAAGATGAACCCCTATTGACAAACCAATAATGAAACAAATGAAAATTATCCATTTCCCATTTGGATTGCTATCCCACTTTAATATTGCCCAAAAATTGAGAGTTGTTAAGAAGATTGAAAAGGAATAAACCTCTGTTTCTATTGCAGAATTCCAAAAAGTATCGGAGAATGCAAAGACTAAAGAGCCAATTATTGCTGCAATTATATTACCTATATGCTTATTACTAAAACGAGAAAGCAAACGAACAATTATCCAAAACAAAAAACATATTGTTGCTCCTGAAAAAATAGCCGACATACTATTTAATAGTATCGCTACTAAATGAGGATTACCAAAGGCGAATATTGAAAAAAAAGCTCCGAAGATTTGAAATAAAGGGGCACCGGGAGGATGTCCAACTTCCAATTTTGAACTTGTAAGAATATATTCTCCGCTATCCCAAAAGGAAAGAGTAGGTTCTATGCACAAAATGTATAAAACACTTGTCAGAATCCCCAATATCCAACCAATATAATTTATAGCCTTTTGATGTTTTATCATTATCTTGTTGAATATTTTCAAAAATAAATTACCAATTCACAAAAGCCTTGTTGAATATATCTTCAACCAATTCTTCATTTATTTGTTTCATTAGGCTTTCTTCAACATCGGAAAGGGATAAACCACTATCGTAATCCTTAAAACGAGAAAAACTTTGTTCAAAACTTTGCTTTTTGTCTTGCTTATTAACACAACTAATCTTTACTGTTATTGTTAGACGATTCTTAGCTGCCTTATCATCTCCCTGTATTGAAACAGGAGTAATGTTATATGCAGTTATCGTTCCTTTAAAATAAACATCTGGATTATCATCAGAAGATTTTAATGTTGTTGATGAGGAGACTTTGTTTGTTAGAGCTAAGGTTAATTCCGAAGAAAGCATAGGTTGAACAATTGATGCTCTATTATTGAAATGCTCAACAAAAAATGTTTTGGTTTGAGGAGAAATAGAAGCTCCTGTGAAGGAGTATCCTCCCACACAAGAGCTACATATAAATGCTATAATAATAGCAATGAAATATCTTTTCAAAAGAAAAATTAAAACAATTTAAAGAATTTCTTTATTTTATAACAAGTTTTTGAGTTTTCACTCCTTTTTGATCCTTAACTCTTACAAAATAAATTCCTTTTTCTTTAAGAGAAACTACTTCATTAGGAGTGTAAGTTCTATTTGCAATTACTTCTTGTCCTAATTGATTATAAATAGAAAATTCAACATTTTCTTTTACATTTAATCTAAACTCTCCCTGTGAAGGATTAGGATATATAACAAAGTTCTTATCATTAGACTTGCTAATATTTTCTATTGAATTTCCTGTTACTATACTAAGATCGTCCAAATATAATACTCCCGATTCTGTTGCAGATTCTGCACTATTTGCTGCAATAGCTGCAAAAATTAATTCTGTTGCAGGGACACCTTGAACAAAAGGAGTTAAATTTAAAGTAAATGGTTCATAGCTTACAGATTTTGTAAAAACATCTTGCATATTGGAATAGAATCCTGCTGAAACAGGAATTCTTGTTCCTTGTACTTCGGCAAATCCAACAGCTATCATCATATAACCTTCTCCATCTTCTATATTTTCTGAAATAGGACTCCAAGAATAAAAACCACTAACTGCAACAGGATTTGCTGTCATTTGAACTCCTCCTACTATCAAATTGCTTATAGCAGTAATAGTATTTGCATCAATATTATCAAAGTCAAGAGAATCTAAATTTATATCGCCATTAAGAATTGCGTTAATATTTATTTGACCATTTGTAATAAAACCCGGCAATGCACTAATACCAGATACAGGTATAGGAAGAGCTTGCATTGTTACACTAACTGCATAGTTTCCACTATGAGCGTCCGTTACTTGTGTTATTGCTGTTAAAGAAAGTCCGGACATTTCTAAACCATACCATCCTTCTGGTTTTGCTCCACTCCAAGTTTCAAATCCTGGATTTGTAAAATTGTTTTGAGCAATTGTAGATAGGGCAAAAAATGTTGCCATTGTAAGAAATAAGATCTTTTTCATATTCTTCTAATTTTAAATGATAATTAATTTTGTTGCAAAAATAAGTACATTTAATTAAATATTATGCAAAAAAGATAAGATTTTTTATTTTGATGAAAATATATTGTTGTTTTTGATGAAAAATTTGGAGAAAAACTTTTTTCCAATTGCGGTATTTTATATTGAAGGAAAAATAAAAAAAATCGCAGTAAATGAAATACTGCGATTTTTTTGAAAAATTATTCTTTGCTTATATGTAATCCTTATTTTACTTCTTCAAAGTCAGCATCTGTTACATCATTTTCAGAATTTGAAGCATTACTTTCTTCTTGTGAAGGACCTCCTTGTTGAGAATTATCTCCCGAAGGCTGATTATACATTTCTTGAGAAACACTACTCCAAGCTGCATTCATCTTTTCCATAGCTGCATCAATTTGAGAAATATTCTTACTTTGATGTGCTGCTTTCAATTCTGTAAGTGCTGCCTCTATAGGTGCTTTCTTATCCTGAGGAATTTTGTCTCCCATTTCCTTTAATTGCTTTTCGGTTTGGAAAATCATAGCATCAGCACCATTTATTTTATCACTTTCTTCCTTCAATTTCTTATCTGCCTCTGCATTTGCCTCTGCCTCTGCCTTCATTCTCTTTATTTCTTCCTCACTTAATCCACTTGAAGCCTCTATTCTTATTGATTGTTGTTTTCCTGTTGCATTATCCTTTGCAGAAACATTTAAAATACCATTAGCATCTATATCAAATGTTACTTCAATTTGAGGGATTCCTCTTGGTGCAGGTGGAAGTCCATCAAGGTGGAATCTACCTATGGTTTTATTATCCACAGCCCTTGTTCTTTCTCCTTGCAATATGTGTATTTCAACGCTTGGTTGGTTGTCAGCAGCTGTTGAAAAGACTTGACTTTTCTTTGTTGGAATAGTTGTATTTGCTTCTATTAGTTTTGTAGTTACTCCTCCTAAGGTTTCAATACCCAAAGATAGTGGAGTCACATCTAATAGTAGGACATCCTTTACTTCTCCTGTTAGAACACCTCCTTGAATTGCAGCACCAACAGCTACAACCTCATCAGGATTTACTCCCTTTGAAGGAGTCTTTCCAAAGAAATCTTCAACAATTTTTTGTATTGCAGGAATACGTGTTGAACCTCCAACTAATATAACTTCATTTATATCGCTCTTATTTAGATTTGCATCTTGCAAAGCCTTACGACATGGCTCCAATGTTGCTTGTATTAAACTATCACATAGTTGTTCAAACTTAGCTCTTGTTAATGTTTTAACCAAATGCTGAGGAACACCATCTATTGGCATTATATAAGGAAGGTTTATCTCTGTTTGAGTTGAAGAAGATAATTCTATCTTCGCCTTTTCTGCAGCTTCCTTCAAACGTTGTAGAGCCATTGGATCCTTTCTTAAATCAACATTTTTGTCAGCTAAGAACTCTTCGGCAAGCCAATTGATAATCTTTTGGTCAAAATCATCTCCTCCTAAGTGAGTATCACCATTTGTTGATTTAACTTCAAAAACACCATCACCCAATTCAAGTATTGATATATCAAATGTTCCACCTCCAAGGTCAAAAACTGCAACATGAACGTCCTGAGTTTTCTTATCCAAGCCGTAGGCAAGAGCTGCTGCTGTTGGTTCGTTGATTATACGTTTTACTTGTAAGCCTGCTATTTCTCCAGCTTCTTTTGTTGCCTGACGTTGTGAATCGTTGAAGTAGGCAGGAACGGTTATTACCGCCTCAGTTACTGTTTGTCCAAGATAATCCTCAGCAGTCTTTTTCATCTTTTGAAGAATTATAGCTGAGATTTCCTGAGGAGAACGTTGCCTTCCTTCAATTTCAACCCTTGGAGTGTTGTTTTCACCCTTAACAACTTTATAAGGCACTTGTTTAATTTCATTTTGTACCTGATCCCATGTTTCACCCATAAAACGTTTTATAGAGAAAACAGTGTTATGAGGGTTGGTTATAGCCTGACGTTTTGCAGGATCTCCAACCTTAATTTCTCCATTTGCCAAAAAACCTACAACAGATGGAGTAGTTCTTCTTCCTTCGCTATTAGGTATAACGACAGGTTCATTACCTTCCATTACAGATACACAACTGTTAGTTGTACCTAAATCTATTCCTATTATCTTTCCCATATTCTTAATTTTTTATATTCGTTATTAATTTTTTTAATTATTAAATTTAAGTTTTTATTTTTGAATTTGTCTTTACTCTTTCAATTCTTGTGCCAATTAAATAATTTTCATTTTTTATGACATTATGTCAGAATATTTTTTTGTTTTACCTTTGCAAAAACTAAATATAGACATTATGGAACAAAAACTATACCCTTTAAAATTTATGCCCCTATTCAAAAATAAGATTTGGGGAGGAAATAAGATTAGAGATATTATGCATATTGACTATTCTCCCCTACCAAATTGTGGAGAATTGTGGGTATTGTCTGCTGTTGAGGATAACGAAACAATAATTGAAAATGGATATTTGCAAGAATGCACTTTGAAAGAAGCAATAGGACTATACTTTGACGATATTGTGGGAGAAAAATGCTTTGATAAATTCCAAGATAACTTCCCCTTGCTTTTCAAAATCATTGATGCAAATGATGCTCTCTCCATTCAGGTGCATCCAGATGATAAGATGGCAAGGAAAATGGGCGAAGAAAATGGGAAAAATGAGATGTGGTATATTATAGATGCTGAAAAAGATTCTCAAATTATTGATGGTTTTAACAAAGATTTGACAAAGACAGAATTTATTAATAGTTTAAATAATAAAAACCTTACCTCTATATTAAATATTGAAAAGCCAAACAAGGGAGACTTTTTCTTTATTCCCTCAGGAAGGATTCACGCAATAGGAAAAGGTGTCCTTTTGGCAGAAATCCAACAAAGCTCAGATACAACTTTTAGGGTTTATGACTGGGATAGAAAGGATGAAAAGGGAAAGGGAAGAAAACTACATATAGAAGAAGCATTGGAAGCATTGGATTTTAGGAAAGCTCCATTTGATGCAAAAGGAAACTATGACTATAAGTTAAATAACACCTCAAAACTTTTAGATACCCCATATTTTACTACTAATGTACTACACCTTTCTCAGGCTTTGAAAAAGGATTTTTCTCTATTGGATAGTTTCATTGTTTATTTGTGCATTGAGGGAAGTGGATTTATACATTCATTAAACACTAAGGTGGAAATCAAAATGGGAGAAGCAATACTTGTTCCTGCTCTTTGCAATGATGTAATTATAGAACCAAAAGGATATATAAGCCTTATTGAAACCTATATGTAAAAAAAATACACCTAAGAAAGGAAAATTTCTTAGGTGTAAGAATAAAATTATCAATCTATATTATTGAAATAATATGGTTTTACCTTATTAGGAAAGTAAATTTTTCGTAATTTTTAAGTGCAATACCTGTTCCTCTTGCAACAGCTCTTAGAGGGTCCTCTGCAACATGAACAGATAGTTTAACCCTATTTGAAATTCTCTTATCCAATCCTCTTAATAGTGCTCCCCCTCCTGCAAGATATATTCCTGTGTGATATATATCCGATGCTAATTCAGGAGAAGTAATACTTAAAACCTCAGCTACAGCCTCCTCTATCTTTGCTATAGATTTATCCAATGCATGAGCTATTTCCTTATAGTTTATATTTATCTCCTTAGGAAGTCCTGTCATAATATCAGTTCCTTGAACTGCGAAATCCTCAGGAGGAGAATCCAAATCAGGAATAGCAGCTCCAACTGCTATCTTAGTTTCTTCTGCCTTTCTTTCCCCAATATTCATGTTGTGTTGCTTACGCATATACTCAACAATATTGTCATTAAATTCATCACCTGCTATTCTGACAGACTTACTACAAGCAATACCTCCCAAAGATATTACTGCAATTTCAGCTGTTCCGCCTCCAATATCCACAATCATATTTCCAAGAGGTTCCAATACATCAATACCTGCACCAATTGCAGCAGCCATAGGCTCATGTATTAGTCTTACATCCTTTGCTCCTGCTTGTTCAGCAGCCTCTCTTACAGCTCTTTCTTCAACATTTGTAATTCCAGAAGGGATACAAATAACCATTCGCAACGATGGTGGGATTATTGTTCTTCTAACATTAATTTTCTTTATCAACTCCCTAATCATCAAGTTGGCTGTTTCGTAATCGGCAATAACACCTCCCTTTAATGGGCGTATTGTTTCATAATACGGATTGGTCTTACCTTGCATTAATTTAGCATCTTTGCCAACGGCAGCCAATTTATTGGTTCTTTTGTCTATTGCAACAACAGAAGGTTCATCCACAACTATCTTATCGTTGAATATTATTATGGAATTAGCCGTCCCTAAGTCCATTGCAACCTCACGAGTTAAAAAAGAAAATAAACTCATTTTTATCTTTTTTTATATAAATTAATAAAACTCACAGCCCTTTTTACGTCTGACTCTATAAAGTGTTACACTTTACAATTGTGCAAAGATAGGAAAATTATATAGAATATCAATTAAAAAATATTAAACTAAATCTAAGAATAGAAATATTAAGAGAAAGAAGAGAGTGAGAGAAAAAAAAATATATTATTGTCCGAAAAACTATTTATGAAAAATAAAAATTTTCCAGAAAATTCTCCTTGAAAAATCCAGAAAAAACACAGAAAAAATAGAACAAAAACGCTCCCTTTTAGCAAAAAACAACAAAAAACACAGCGTTTTTATCTTTTTTCTGCATTTTTAAACTTCATTTCCTTGCCATATTCACGTCCAATGGTAAGGACGGAGAGAAATATTCAAATTTTTAGGCATCATAACTTACTGATAATGGTTTCAAGCTTATTCTCAATGAGAGGATTATATCCTTCAAAAATTGAAAAATTTTTGATCGTGTTTTGAATAAAGGGATATAGATTAGGAAATTAATAAATGTTTTCTTTCAAATATAATAAAAAGAATTTATTAAAATCAAATTAACTTCACATTAATTAAGATTTAAATTAACTTTTTAAATTTTCTGCATCAAATCTTAAAATTTGTATTTTGTGATTTTAGTATTGATTATTTTTATACATTTGCTGCTGTAATATTTTTAGTTAATTCATAATATTAAACTAATTCTTAAAGCACCTTTAACCTTTTATTAAATTTGCAATTTATGAAAAACGAGATACAATTTCTGCTTTATAACCTACCAGAAGAAGAGGGCAAAATACAAGTTATAATCAAAGACGATACTATTTGGTGTACTCAGAAAGCTATGGCTCAACTTTTCGGTGTTAATAAGTCAAGTATTAGTCGCCATATAAACAATATCTTTAAAGATGGAGAACTTATAATGGAAGCGACAGTTGCAAAAATTGCAACCATCGTAAATAGGGGGATAAGAGGAGAGGTAAAAAACTATTGATAAATAAATTATTTTTAGTATTTACTACATTTTTTGACTAATTTAATGGATTATTCTAAGCAAATACAACAATCTTTCCCTTTTTTCAGCATTTTTAAACTTCATTTCCTTGCCATATTCACGCACAATGGTAAGGTAAGAGGAAAAGAACGCTAAATTCAGGCATCATAACTTACTGATAATGGTTTCAAGCATTCTATCAATGAGAGGATTATATCCTTCAAAAATTGAAAAATTTTTGATTGTGTTTTGAGTAAAGGGATATTAATTAAAGAATTAAAAGATGGATAACATCAATAAAGAATTAAACTATTAATATTATTTCAACAATATTTCAACTCTTTATTCGGCAACTTCGGCAAAACTTCGGCAAAACTTCGGCAACAATACCTCTAACTAATTATATATCTTGCTTTATTAGTTTCACCTATTTTTTTCAATATATTTTTCTCTGTTAATTCTAATAAGTCGTTTCGTGACGTTCTTTCTGAAACATTAAACATCTCTGTATATAAAGAAGTAGATATTTCTCCTTCTTTTTTTACATATAGCACTGCCTTTATTTGTCGTTCATTAAGTCCTAACTTAATTAAATTCTGTTCAGTAAGATTATTTTTAAATAGAGTTACTGCAAAACCACCATCTCTTTCTTCTAATTCTGGTTCAGGAAGTCCAGCAGCTTTGCAAGTTTCTATAATTTTTACTGTACCACTTCCCCAAGCATCAATCAAGCCGCCTTTAAAACAAACATCCGCAATTATAAGATTTCTCGGTCTTGATGAATGATGTTGTTTGAGTTTCTCCAATGTTATTCCTTGCGGCAATTCACCATCATTCCATATACTAATTTTATCATCATAAACTCTAATTTGTGTAAATACCCCCATATAAGTTCTATGAATTAGAGCATTCAATAATATTTCTCTAATAGCAGCAGTAGGGTATTCATTATTTTCAATGCGATACAATCCTTCAAATGTTATAGGACGAATAAGAAACTATAAAATAAATGTTACTATATTCCGTAACATTAAAATTTAGATTGAATATTTATTCCTCAACGCCAATAAATATGATAATTAACGAATAATTTATTCTAAAACAACAATAGCGTTTTTATCTTTTTTCAGCATTTTTAAACCTCATTTCCTTGCCATATTCACGCCCAATGGTAAGCAAGGAGGAAAAGAACGCAAAATTGAGGCATCATAACTTAATGATAATGGTTTCAACCTCTTTATCAATGAGAGGATTACTTGCTTTGAAAATTGAAAAATTTTCAAGACAACTTTGAAAAAAAAATGTCAATAAACCCTAAAATAAAAGAGAAAACAAAAAATAAAGAAATAATTATATTACAAAAATAATGTATTTTTGTACTTTAAGAAAATAAATACTTATTACTCTACATTA
>JAISIA010000043.1 GCA_031262295.1 Bacteroidales bacterium
ATTAAAAGAAAACATTTAGTTATTTACTCTAAAAATAAGAATATCAAAAATAAAAACCTTAATTTATTTTTAAATAAAAAGGATAAAATCACATTAAATCATTTTTTTAACATTTTTTTCATCACTTAACATATTTTAACTCAAATGTTAAAAAAAGTTAAATCATTTTTTTGCATAATCTTTTTACATATTTTTGCAGCCAAAATAAAAAAACAACAATGTGTATATATAAAAAATCATTCCCTTGCTTTATAAAAAAAGATATTTCTTAAAACATCTTGAACCTAAAATGAATTTTCTTGATATTAAATAATAAAATAAATAAATTCTATGAACAAATTAAATCGTTTTGAATTAATTATTGGAGGAACTTCTATTTGTCTTGCTACAATATTACATAAGCTATCATACAATGGGTTTTCTACAATAACATTGGGGCAGGATGTTTAACTATGGTTGTTTTATTTATAATTAATATAAAACAGCATATCTTTTGGGACAAACAACCATTACTTACCATATTTGCTTTATATTATAAATCTTTAATGTATGTTGCCATTGCTTTTTCTCTTGCTAACTATATGGGAAAAGATATTATAATGTTGGTTTTTATAATTTCTTGTACTTTATATATGATTATTTCTGCATTTATAAAGCCGAGAGGAAATGAAATCTTAATAGCTTATATTTATATATTAGTAAGTACATCATTTCAATCTTATTCTTTTCTTGTACAATAGATAATAATCTAAGAGAGTGTGACGCTGTGTCACACTCTCTTTATATATTGAAATATGAAAAAGATATTTCTACAAATAATAATAATACTCTATGATAACTTTTATAAAGACAAAAACAAATTAAATGAATTTTTTGATATTAAATAATAAATTAAATAAATCTATGAACAAATTAAATCGTTTTGAATTAATTATTGGGGTTATATCAATTTTTATTGCCCTATTATTACACGTACTATCACACGATGGTTTTTCTACATTGACATTAGTTGTTGGCTATTTAACCTTAATTGTTTTCTTTATAAGAAATATAAAACAACATTTCTTTTGGGACAAACAACCACTTCTTACCATATTTGCTATATATTATAAAACTTTAATGTATGTTGCAATTGCTTTTTCTCTTGCCAACTTTTATGGAAAAGATATTATAATGTTGGTTTTTACTATATCTTGCATTTTATATATGATTATCTCTTCCTTTGTAAAGCCAAACAAGGAAGAAATAGTCACAGCCTGTATTTATATGTTAGTAGGAGGTATGTTTTAACCTTAATTTATTTTTAAATAAAAAGGATAAAATCACAAAAAAATATTTTTTTAACATTTTTTTCATCACTTAACATATTTTAACTCAAATGTTAAAAAAAGTTAAATCGTTTTTTTGTATAATCTTTTTATATATTTTTGCAGCCAAAATAAAAACCAAGAAACTATAGAATAAACATTTTAATTAACAAAATAACTTTTCATCATGAAAAAATTACTTTTAACATTAGCATTAATAGGATGTTGTTTTAGCACATCTTTTTCTCAAGAAAAAAATTTCTTCTCTTTGGAAGTAAATGCAAACACTCGAAGTTTCTTCTCCTCCTTAGATAAGTATAGTTATGAGGTTGCCATATTGCCGGGTTTTAATATGGGAAGATTTAAGTTTAATATTGGGGTAGCTTATAATTATTATGAGACCAATCAATACAAAATAAACTATACAAATATCCCAATAAATGTCAATTTTAACATTTATAAATATGACAAAATGTGGTTTAATTGTTTTGTAGGCGGCGTTATAGGCATAGCAAATAAGGATGTGGAAAATTATTTACAAAATCAAACAAAACAACTTTCTGATAACACTAAGGCAGACTTTTCTTTTCGCTTAGGTTTAGAGTTTTCATTAGTTCCAATTAAAAACCTGAAAGTAAATATTGCTCCTTTTGCAAATTATCAATTTAATAATGAGTTCCTCTTAGCTTCAACTGCCCCACAAAATGCTTCAAAAACAATAATACTTCCTCGTAAAATTTCCTTAGGAGTTTCTATTGGAGTGGAATATATGTTTAAATTTAAAGAATAATCCTATTATTTTTTTAAATAAATTGTCGTTTTGGCAGAAAAAAATCGCTGTTTTTTTTTAAATAAAACGCTGTTTTAGCTGATTAAATCCTTGTTTTAGAAAATTATTTCTTCGTTTTAAAAAATTATTTCTTCGTTTTAGGAAATTATTTCTTCGTTTTAGGAAACTAAAACAAGGATTTATCGGCTAAAAACAAGAAAAGAATTTATTCATCCTTTCTTTTATCTATTCTATATAGTATTTCCTTATTAAATATTAAGGAATCGCCCGAGTCGTATATCCATACTTCTCCCAAAAAGCCTCCTTTTTCTTCAATATCATCTTTTTTTGTCTTTAAAAGCTGAACATTTAGTCTTTGTGAAACATTGTTTGGGTCAATTTTTTTATCCTCATCCTCCATTTCTTCCACATATATGGTATCCTTTTTTATGGGTTCTCCCCAAGAGGCTATCACCATATCCTTAGTAAATCCTTCTTGTATTTGATTTTTTACAATAATCTCTGCATAATCTATTCCAAATCGGCTTACTAAATCTTGGAATTTTCTTCTATCTTCCCTTGTTTGATAGTCTTGTTTGCTTTCAAGTTTATAGAAATTCTCTAAAACAATAAAGCCCTTTAAGCCTTTGTCATCCTCCAATATTAGAATAACAGGATTATTTTCATCATCCCTAATTTGCACATCTACACATTGCCATATTGTTTCCTTACTTACTGCGTCTAAATAGGTACCATCCTCCAAAGAACGCACTTGATTGTCGTGCATATATTGTTTCCCCTTATAGAAACTCTTCAATTTATCTATATAGCCTAAGGTAATGAAATTTTCAAAGTTGAATATCCCTCCATAGTAGTAGTATAGTGTATCCTTAGTTTGAGTATCTACCAATTGCAAATAGACGTAATTGTTATATAGAGAGAACTTTTTAGCATCGGGATGAAGGAATATATCATTTATAAAGAACTCTCTATCTTTCATATAGTTGTATCTTGAATACAAAGACTCTTCTTTTATTGGCTTATATGTATTTCTGTCGCTATAAACATCAAAATCTCCAAACTTTGTAAAGAAGCTATCATAGCCTCCCTTTTCTTCTGCCTTTTTTGAAGGTCTTAAATGTATTGTTTGTCCTATATGAGATTTGTAGTTTTGCTTATTGATTGAAGAAAGTGAATCGTAAGGAGTGTGGTTTTTATATTTTATTGTATTTTCATTTTTTCTTTTTTCATATTTTTCTTCCCTCTCCAAAAGATCTATATATTTTAGAGCAACAAAAGCATTTTTATTGGAAGAATTGCTTAGTATTGCAACTACAGGGTCTTCTTTGGTATCTCTAATGGCTACATCAGTTAATTCCCATATTGTTTCTCCCGGAATATCCTCAATATAACTTCCATCCTCCATATTTCTTATATGTAGATCATGAACATATTTTTTGCCAACATATCTTTTTTTCAATTTTTCTATATATCCTAAGGTGACAAAGTCTTCAAACATTGTTCCAAAACCATAGAACATATAGTATAATGTATCTTTTGTTTGCTGTTCTACTAATTGCAAATAGCCACAATCTTTGTATATAGTGTTAGTTTTGGATTCTGGATGCATAAATATCCTATTAACTCTAAAATATCTTCCTCTCATCCAATGGTAGTCACTATAATAACCTTTTTCAGTTTGACGATAAACATTCTTATCATCATACTTTGAAAAGTTACCTAAGTTAGTGTAGAAGTTTTTATATCCTCCACGCTGTTCTCTATAAGAAGAACCTTTTAGATATAGTATTTGTCCAATATGGGATTTGTAATTTCTTTTATCTATTGACGAAAGAGAATCGTAGGGAGCTATCCTATTTTTTTTGTCTTTTATATTTACATTTCTTATTTTTTGACAATGTAGAACAGGAGCTGTAAAAACTATTAGCAAAATGGCTATAATTACTTTTTTCATTTTCTTTTTTTTGTCTTAACTTTTTGTTTTTTTTGAAAAAACTTAGTTTGCAAATTTAATGTTTTTTGAAAAACAATAATTGTTTTAAATAAATAAATTCCCAAAATTTAAAGAAAAACTTCCTATATTTTTTCTTTAAAATCTTTAATTCTTATTTATATTCCTTGCTTTTGTAAAACAAAAAATATTACTTTTGCAAAAAAAATTACTGCGTAATTTTTTCCCTTTGCAGAAAAGATTAATGATAAACCTAAAAAAACGAGATGAACAAAAAGTATTTATTTGCTGTTGCAGTAATATTTGTATTTTCAATACTTATTATTTATGCAAATAAGCAGAAGACGAAAGAAAAAGTATTAAAAGAAAAGATAGCCCAAATGCTTATTGTGGGTTTTAGAGGATGTGATGTGGATACAAATGACGATATACACCATCTTATTGTTAATGATAGGGTAGGTGGAGTTATACTTTTTGATTATGATTCTCCTACAAAAAAGTATGAAAGAAACATTAAAAACCCTGAGCAAGTAAAAACTCTTTGCTCAAAGCTGCAAGAGCTTTCCAAAAATAATCTACTTATTTCAATAGATCAAGAAGGTGGAAGGGTTGATAGGTTAAAACAAAGTTATGGTTTTTCTCCTTCTATTAGTCAAAGAGACTTAGGAAAAATAGATAATGAAGATAGTACAAGATTCTTTGCAAAACAAAGTGCAAAGCAATTAAATTCTTTGGGAATAAATCTAAATTTTGCTCCCTGTGTTGATTTAATTGCAAAGGAAAATTGTCCAATTATAGCCAAGTTGGATAGGAGTTTTTCAGCAGATCCTTTGGTTGTTTTTCGTCATTCTAAGATTATTATTGAAGAAAATAAAAAAGAAAATATTCTAAGTGCTATAAAACATTTTCCCGGTCACGGCTCTTCTTTAACGGATACTCACTTAGATTTTACTGATGTAACGAAAACATATTCTGAAAAAGAGCTTATACCTTTTTCTATGCTTATAGAAGAAGGCGGAACTGATATTGTTATGACTTCCCATATCTTTAATAGGAACTTTGATTCGGTGTATCCATGCACAATGTCCTACAATACTCTCACCAATATCCTAAGAGGAAAACTACATTTTCAAGGAGTTATTATTTCGGATGATATGTTTATGGGTGCTATAAGCAAGAATTATAAGTTAAAGGAATCGCTTGAAAAGGCAATTAATGCAGGTGTAGATATGTTTATCCTCTCAAACAATGGAGAAAAATATGATAAGGACATTGCTCACAAAGCAATTGAAACAATATATTCCTTAGTTAAGGAGGATAAAATTAGCGAAAAGACAATTGATGATGCCTATAATAGGATAAAGAAATTAAAGACTAAGGTAGGTTTGACGCCACTTTTTTAATATCCATTAATTGTTTTTCATCTATAAAAAACATAGAATATTCATCCATTGCGATATTTCCTCCCATTTTTACCTCATCATTATGGTATTGCATTAAGCTCTTTGTTATTGTTTTTGCACTTAAATGAAAGTTTTTTACTCCTGTTCTATGATATATTTCCTCTATATTGGAGCAAGAAATCCCTGATCCAGCCATAATTTCTATCTTTTTTCCATATATAGAATTTACTTTCCTTAGGTTGTCTATTGCATCTATTGCCTTGTTTTTCCCTCCTGATGTTAATACTCTTTTGCATCCTAAGGATGAAATCTGCGAAAAAGCCTCAAAATAATCTCGTGTTAGATCAATAGCACGATGAAAACATACATCCATATCTTGGGCTGCTTCTATTAAACACTTCGTTTTCTCTACATCAATCTCTCCATTTTCTTTCAATAGTCCAAATACAACACCTTTAACTCCTACTTTTTTGCAATATTCAATATCTAAAAGCATGGTCTTTATCTCGTTTTCTGAATATAGGAAGTCGCCTTCACGGGGGCGAATCATAACCATAGTGTCAATATTTAAATTTTCTTTGCAAAGTTTTATTAATCCATAAGAAGGAGTTATTCCTCCCATATTTAAAGATGAGCATAACTCTATCCTATTACAGCCTTTTTCTTGTGCAATTAAAGCAGCATCTAATGAGGAAAGACAACATTCTATTATTATTTCTTTTTTTTCCTTATTCATATTTATTATTTATAAGAGGGAATTATAGGTTTTATAGGTTATTTATTTTATTTGTAAGCCTTTCTTTTAAAACTTCAATCTTTTTTAAGTGCTCTTTATAGGAGGGGGATTCTGAATCAAAGGGACGATGTTCAATCATTTTATTTAGTTTTTCAAACTCTACGCATAATGTTGTTGTTTTCTCATCAAAGAAAGTCTTTTGAAATTTCTCCCAAATTAGCTTTATTGCTATTTTATTGGGGTGTAACATATCTTCTTCATAGAAACGATAGTCACGAAGTTCATCCATCATTATTTCATAAGCAGGAAAATAAAACACATCATCAGGAAAAAGCTGTCTTATTTTTTCACTTGCAATATGCAATATGCTTTTACTTATTTGATTTTCTCTATATCCGTCTTTAATATGCCTAATTGGAGAAATTGTAATTATTATTTTAGTAGAATTATTTTTTGTTTTTGAAAGAAAATTTTCAACTTCTTTTCCCAGTATATCCACAATTTCATTGGTAGATAGTAGCCTTTTTTCAAAGTTTTTTGCAGGAATCTTATGACAATTCCCCACAATTTTATTATTTGAAATAAGAGAATATACATTTGAAGTGCCTAAGGTAAGGATTAAATACTTTGTTTTATGGATAAACTTATTTGAATTTGCTATTTTTGTATTTATAATTTTTAGAGCTTCTTGTTTTTCTTTGGCATAAATTTCTCCATGACAGGCATAAATTTTCCACTTATTATCTGAAAAAACCAAATCTTCTTCATAGAAATTCCTATTATTTGTCAAGAAATTTATTTCTTGGGCAATTGTAATAGGGTTATATATGATTCCAAAAGGGTTTATTTCTACATTAAATCCTCCTCTTTTTAGGAGTAATCCTATATTTTGAGTAAAACATGAACCAATTAGGGTTATATTATCCTTATGTCCTATATTAAAGAGTGGCTTTTCAATATTTATCTCTGTGAAAAAATTCATTTTTTTATTTATTTATTCAATATAGATTATCTTTTTCTTTTTTTATTTCTAAACTAATTCCAATCGAGATACGTCTTGACGAAGAAATATGAAAAGAAGAATAGTAAAAGCTATTAGAGATGAACCACCATAACTAATAAATGGTAGAGGGATTCCTATAACGGGCAATAGTCCCATAGTCATTCCTATGTTTATTGTAAAGTGAACAAAGATTATTGAGGCAACACAATAGCCATAGATCTGCGAAAAGGCGGAGCGTTGTCTTTCTGCCAATTTTATTAATCTTACCATTAGGATTACAAATATAGCAATAACTAATGAAGAACCTAAAAAACCCCACTCCTCTCCTATTGTACAAAAAATAAAATCTGTGTCTTGCTCGGGGACAAAATTATATTTTGTTTGCGTTCCTTTTAAGAATCCTTTCCCTAAAAAGCCTCCTGAACCTATTGCTATCTTTGATTGATTTACATTATATGATACTCCTTGTGGATCCTTTTTTTGTCCTAATAATACCTCTATTCTATCTTTTTGATGGCTCTCTAAGGCATTGTTGAAAAAATAATCAACCGACAATACAAATATTGAAGAGAGTATAAAGGCTAATAGCGTTACCCAAAAAGATAATTTGCGTCTTAGAAACAAATATCCTAAAAGCATAATAACAAAGATTATTCCTACAAGAACATATTTATTAATGAGGAGTGCTAAAATAAAAAGAAGGATAATTGCTCCTCCGAAAATAAGGATAGAAGATGATAATCCCTGACGAAAAAGTACAAAGATAAAAGTAAAAAATACTAAGGCTGAACCAGTATCATTTTGAAGTAGGACTAATATCATAGGGATTGCAATGACTAATATTGCATAAAATTTCGTTTTAAGCTCCTTCATATCCACTTCAAAGCCTGATAGGACTTTTGAAAGTGCTAATGCCGTTGCTAATTTTGCAAACTCAGAAGGCTGTATTGCAAAAGACCCTATCATAAACCAACTCTTTGCTCCCTTAGTTTGTGTTCCCACTGCCAAAACAGCAATAAGCATAAGTAGGAAAAAGCCATACCAAATATAGGAAGTTTGAGAAAAGAATTTAGGATCTATCAATATAACCATAGTTGCTATTAATAAAGAAACCCCAATCCAAATCATTTGTTTCCCATAACGAGTTGTTGTATCAAAGATCTCGCTATGATTCTCATCATAAACGGCAGAATATATGCTAATCCATCCAATAAAGACCAATAATAAATAGAGTAGGACTGTTGTCCAATCAAGATTTTCCCATATAGTTTTCTCTCTTTTTTCCATCTCTATTTAGTATTATTTCTTTTTTGATTTAGGAATATAGCGTTTAAGTGGAAGAGGCTGGCATGGATTTACCTCCATATACATTTTCTCAAAGTCTTTTCTTTTTACCTCCTTATTAATATACTTTTCCACAACTAAACTTGCAATAGGTGCAGCCCAAGAGCCTCCTCCTCCTTGTGCATTTTCTACATAAACAGATAGGGCAATTTGAGGATCATCCTTTGGAGCAAAACATATAAAAACAGAATGGTCATTGCCATAATTCTGAGCTGTACCTGTCTTTCCGCAAACAGCAATATCGTCAATCTTTGCTTTTCTTGCAGTACCTCCTGCTTGATGTACCACCTCATACATTCCTTCTACGGCTATATCCCAATATTCCTTTGGTATTAATGTTAAATGCTTATTACTATATTTTGTATTTCTCTTCTTCTTATTCTCATCTCCAAAGTATTTAACCAAGTGTGGAATTATATACCATCCACGATTTGCAACAATAGCTGCAAGATTTGCCATCTGTAAAGGAATAACTCCAACTTCTCCTTGCCCAATTGAATTGGAGTAAATGGTGTAAAAGTTCCATCCACCTCCTTTATAATACCTATTATAATAGCCTGTATCTGGAATAAATCCTTTTTTCACATCTGGTAAATCAATGCCAAGACGTGTTCCAAACCCCATTTTTTTCATTTCCTCATCCCAATATGCTAATCCATATTTGCTATCTATTTTCTTTGTAATAGGATTTTCCTGCTGAATTATCCTCTGATACACCCTATAAAAGTAGGGGTTGCACGACATTTTTATTGCTTCTTTCACATTTGATGCAGAAGGATGTTGGTGGCATCCTACTAATGATTTATCACATGCAAAAGATGTATTGGGAGAAATAACACCCATATCCAAAGCAATCATAGCTTGGGCAACCTTAAATATTGATCCCGGTGGATATTCCGCCATTAGTGCCCTATTGAAAAGAGGTTTTGCTATATTATTTAATAGATCCATATAATTATTTCCTCTTACCCTACCCACCAAAAGATTGGGATCGTAAAAGGGAGCAGAGACAAAACAAAGTATTTCTCCAGTTTTTGGCTCTATTGCAACAATTGACCCCCTCTTATTCTGCATAAGGCTTTCGGCATATTTTTGTAATTCCAAATCAATTGAACAATATAGGTTCTCACCTGCAACAGCTGCTGTATCATATTCTCCATTTTGAAAGCTCCCCTTTTCACGATTATGAACATCAACCAAGGTTATCTTACTTCCTTTCTTGCCTCTGAGAATATCCTCATAATATTTTTCCATACCGCTCATACCAATATAATCCCCCTTTTTGTAGTATGGATTCTTCTTAATGTTGTTTTCATTAACCTCACCTACGTATCCCAAAACATGACAAGCAACAGAATGAGGGTAGTATCTAAGAGTTCGTGATTGTGCAAAGAAGCCATGAAAGAGATAAAGTTTCTCTTGAATAGGACCAAAGTCCTCTTTGGATATTTGTTTTTCAAAAGAAGAAGGAGCATAAGAAGAATATTTATATGCTTTTTGCATACGTGAAAGAAATTGTTCCTTATCTATTCCAACTAACTTGCAAAGAAGATTGGTGTCAAGGTCTTTTACCTGACGCGGAATTACCATAAGGTCATAAACAAGTTCATTATACACTAATAGTTCTCCTTTTCTATCGTAAATCAATCCTCGTGCTGGATATTGAGTAACAAATCTTAGAGCATTCCTATTAGCCAATTGAGCATAAGAATCGTCAAAGACTTGAAGAAATAATAGTCTTATAATATATATAACTCCAACGGCAATAAATATTCCCATTAATACAAATCGCCTTGAAGAAAGTGTTTTTTTCATTAATTTTGCATTTGATAGGTGCAAAGTTACAATAAAAACATCTTTTCTTATATTGGGAGGAAAAGAATTTTTATAATAGTTTTCTTTTATAAGAAAACAAAGAAAAAAGAAAAAGAAAAATGAATAGAGAAGAATTGATTGACAAGGTGTTTTCCATAGAAAATGAAAAGGATTTTAAAGAAACAGCATACAAGGTCTTTATTTTTCAATATACCAATAATAAGGTCTATAATCAATGGTGTAATTTAATGGGAAAAACTCCAAAAAATGTTTTCTCATTAGAAGATATTCCATTTATTCCCATTTCTTTTTTCAAAACTCAAAAGGTAATTTCTTTTGATGAAAGAAAGATAACTCACTTTTTTAAAAGCAGTGGAACAACTAAAACAGAGACAAGCCGTCATCTAATACAAGATATAAGCCTATATGAAAAGAGTTTTACTAATAGCTTTGAACAATTCTATGGGAAAATAGAGGACTATTGTTTTATAGCTCTTTTACCTAATTATATTGAACAAGGTAATTCCTCCTTAGTATATATGATTGATAATTTTATTTCCAAAAGTAGATATTCCCAAAGCGGATTTTATAAGGATGATATGCCTTTTTTGGCAAAGACATTAGAGGATTGTAGCAATCGGAATGTGCCAATTGTTCTTTTTGGAGTAACGTATTCTCTCTTGGATTTGGTGGATTATGGCATAAAAAAACTTAGAAACACAATTGTTTTTGAAACAGGTGGAATGAAGGGAAGAAGGAAGGAGATAGTAAGAGAGCAACTTCACAAAATCTTATCCAATGGTTTAGGTGTTGAACATATAGCCTCAGAGTATGGAATGTGCGAATTATTCTCTCAGGCTTATTCAAAAAAAGATGGAATATTTTATTGTCCAACTCAAATGAAGGTATTAATTAGGGATATAAACTCACCTAATTATTATGTAAAGGGGAATAAAACAGGAGGGATAAATGTTATAGACCTTGCAAATATTGATTCCTGCTCTTTTATTGCAACAGACGACTTAGGGAAGGCTTATTCAGATGAAGCCTTTACAATAGAAGGCAGAATAGATAATAGCATTATAAGAGGATGTAATCTTTTAATGTAGTTTTTTATTGTTTTTTTGTGAGTTCTTTCCACCTTTTGCCATAATAATCTTGCATTAGGGCTTCTTGAATTTTTTCGTTGCAGCTTTCCAAAGAATTAAAACCTTTTCTGGCATCAATCCAAGGAGTTTCTTTATGTGTCATGTATTCAAGTTCAACACCAGAAAATCTTGCATAATTATCAAGAATAAAATTTATAAATTCTATATCTCTGTTGCTAATAGTAGTAGTTGGATTATTATTTTCAACGTCATCCTTTGTTATCAAATCATATAGAGATTTGGTATTTTTAAATCTGTCATATATTTCTCTTACAACAGGACCATGAACCCAAGCCTCAAAATCACAATTTAAAAATCGCTTTTTATGTATTCCTAACGACCAAGCCTGTAAGTAATACAATAATTTTTGCAATTTTACATTAGAAAGACTCATACCTTCATCTTCATCCAAACGCAATATTATATAGTCGGCAATTAAATTTACATCGTATGGTTTCATAACATATATCTTTTCCATAATATAACGCCACAAAGGAACAAAATATTTACTAAATATGCAAATATTTATTTATAATAAAAAATAAGTTTATTTATACTCTATTAATATATAATATGATAATATTAAAAACTAATACAAAAGCAATTCTTTTTAAATTGCATTATAAGTATCCGTATTTATGAAATTAGATATAAATATTTTTCTTTCCTTTTTGTGAAGAGTTTTCTAACAAACAATAGGGATTTTTTTCTACCATTCAGTAAAGGGTATTACATAAAATAGCCAATAATAAGGGGATTTATCCCTTTGTCCGTATTGTTTTTTAAATAAATTAGCATTATTTGCGTATAATATTAATTTTACAAAGGAATGAATCCCATTGTTTAGGGTATATGAAAAATGTATTTCCAAAAAATATTTAACATTTTTTGCTTCAAATGTTAAATTCAAAATTTCAAAACTGAAATTTCCTATTTGCATTTTTGAAAATAATTTTATATCTTTGCCGAAACAAAGTTTCTTTAAGGGCAAAAGCATAATATTTCCTCCAAATTTTATCTTTCTTTATATTTACAAAATAATCGCTTCATTATTAGTTTGTTATACTTGAATAAATCTTCGTTTTAGAAAATTAAAACGAGGTTTTAGTAAATTATTTCTTCGTTTTAATAAATTAAAACAGCGTTTTATTTTATAAAAATCTTCTTTTTTTTCTGAAAAAATAAGGTTTTGAGTTTTTTATTTAAAAATCTGAAAAAATATATTAAAATTTGTTTGGATTATATTGATAATTAATAATTTGAAAAATATGAAATTCCGTTAGGAAAAACAAAGGTCGGTTGCCGACAATTTTTGAATGAAATGTTAAAAAATGTTAAAATTTGGGCAAATTTTGATAAATGATGTTAAAATTTGTCAAAAAAAGAGGTGTGAAATGTTAAATAATTTGTGATTTTTGTAATTTTAGTCTAATTGTGTATTGAGTTTGGTTGTATAGTATGCTATAATGCTTGTAATTTTATCATTAGTGTCCGATAAAACTTTTTAAGAGACAAAAAAGATAGGGCTGACTTTCTTGCGAAGATCAGCCCATTTTGGTTATATTTGCATTTTGAACAAATTAAAAAAGATATAACCATGAGCAAAAGTATACATTTTATCGGACAGTAATAATATTTTTATAATTCTTCTATTATTTTTAACTAAAAATGAATATTTTTGCACTAAAACAAATAATAAAAAGAATTATGCCAACAAATAAGCAGGCTCAAATAAGGTATCAAACCTTGGATAGGTGTTTTAGTAATTTTGGAAGAAGATACTATATAGAGGATTTAATGCAAGAGTGCAATAAGGCTCTCTTTTTTCAGGCGGGGATTGAAAAGGGAGTGCAGATTCGTCAAATAAGGCAAGACATAAGTGATATGGAAACAATTTGGGATATTCCTCTTTGCAGAAGGCGTGAGGGTAAAAAAGTATATTATCACTATAACACATCAAGCTATTCCATAAATAACCAACTCTTAAACGAAATGGAGGTAAATCAATTGAAAGAAACCATATATATGTTAAATCGTTTTAAGGGTATGCCTCAATTTACTTGGATGGAAGAAATCCTTGCAAGAATAGAAAATGATTTTAATTTAAGACAAACTCCTAAGAATATAGTTGCCTTTGAGCAAAATCCATACCTAAAAGGCTTGAATTTGTTTTCCGATATTTTCAATGCCATAGTTAATAAACAAACTCTTACAATTGTATATCAAAGATTTTTTAAAGAGAAAAAACAATATATCTTTCATCCATACTTCTTAAAGCAATATAATAATCGCTGGTTTTTATTTGGACTATGCCATTTTTCAAAACAAGAGCCTTCTTTAATAATCCTTGCCTTGGATAGGATAGAAAAAATATCTTATTCTAATGAGCCATATATTGAAAATAATGATATTAATTTTGATGAATACTTTGAGGATGTGATAGGTGTTAGTGTATATAATAAGCAATTGGAGAAAGTTGTTTTGGAGATAGACAATGTTCTTTTTCCTTATGTCCACACCAAACCCTTACATGGGTCTCAAAAAATAAAGTCACAAAACGAAGAAACCACAACAATAGAGTTAAGTTTGATTATAAATTACGAGGCAGAAAATCTTTTTCTATCCTATATTGATAAGATAAAAATAGTATCTCCAATACATTTAAGAGAAAAGATGTTAATTCGCTTAAAGGAGGCTATGAAAAAAAATCAATAATCTTTTTTATTTCTGTGCAGAAAGGCTGCATAGTTGCATTATATCTTTGCATCATAATTTAAAAAATAAAATATTATGGTAGATAGACATTATGCAACATTTCACATCGCAGGTTTTACTTATTGGGACGGAGTAGATGTTTTTGATGATTTGAAAATTGGTAAGGAATTATTCTTAGAGGCAGAACCAAATAATAGTTTTGACCAATATGCAGTAAAGATTCTCTACAAGGGAACTATGTTGGGCTATATTCCTAAGGGAGAAAATGTAGAAATATCTAAGTTCCTTCAATTGGGATATACAAACCTATTTTCTGTAAAAGTTAGTAGGGTTAATCCTGAAAGCAATTCTGAAAGACAAATCTTTGTAACAATTAAAATAAATAAGAAGGTAGAGAATACTTATAATAGCATTCAATGATAAAAAACTTTATCTACAATTGTTGGCTTATCGTTTTCGCTATAAGTTTTCCTTGTTTGACTATACTTATTTTCATTATTGCATTTATTATTGAAATAAATAAGGACGATAAAAAAGATTAAACACTTTTTTTATTCTTCCTTATTTTCTATAATTTTTTCTCTATTTTTATTTGGATGAAGAACAATTTCCACAAAGAGAAAGACTATTAGGAATAGGGCTATCATTATATCTCCTGAGGCGAAGGCTTTTTTACCCAAAAGCAATAAAGGAAATGAAATTGATATTATTTGAGCTAAGAGATAGGAATAATAACCTGTGGTATAACCACGAAAAAGTGCAATAAAACTTATTAGCATAACAAATTTTATTAGCCCTGTTACTATAAAATATATTATATGATTATTTGCAATTTCTAATATATAAGTTTTTGCAAAGAAAATAAAGGATGGAAGAGTTGCAGAGGATAGAAAATCTATTAGATAGTTGTGAAATATTCCAATAAATAGATTGAATAGGACTGAAACAATACAAACAACAATAAAGATAAGGAGTATTATTTTTGTAAGTATTGTAGGGCAGAATCCCTTTTCTATACGAGGAAATTTAAGTTTTCTTTTCACGTTTTCTTAGTTTTCTTTTTCAATTATAGGTAAATTTATTGAGGAGAATAAGGGTGAAGATGAGTTGTTGAATACTTATATCCTAAAAAATCATATCTTTTAAACTCCCTTTCTAATCTTTTTTCAAAATCTTTATAGTCTTTATCTTCTTTTTTGCTCCAAGCAACCTCGCTTAAAGCAGCCATACGAGGCAAATCCATATATTGCAACTTATCAAATGTTGAAATATATTCTGTCCAAGTATTAGCTTGAACACCCCAAATAAACTTTTCTTGTTTTTTATTCAATTCTTTTGGAATTGGTTCGTAGTTATAAACCTTTTCAAGTGGTATATATCCTCCTATTGCCAAAGGTTCAAATTGAGCTAATCCTTGATAGTAGTCAAAATATAGGTGAGAATTAGGAGTCATTATTGCCATATTGCCTTTCAATGCTGCTGATATAGCACCTTGTTCTCCTCTCCATGACATTATAGTTGCTCTACCTTTAAGATCTCCTTCTAAGATTTCATCCCAACCAATTATCTTTTTACCTTTTTCTTCTACAAATTTTTCTATCCTATTTATAAAGTATGCTTGAAGTTCCTCTTCGGTTTTAAGGTTGTTTTTCTTCATATTGTTTTGACAAATCCTACATTCTTTCCATCTTGTTTTTGGACATTCATCTCCTCCAATATGTATATATTGGTATGGAAACAAACCTATAACCTCAGTTAATACATCTTCCAAAAAAGAAAAGGTCTCTTCCTTTGTGCAAAATACATCATCAAATACTCCCCAAGAGCCTTCTACATGATAATTTTCTCCTTTACAACCCAATAAAGGATAGGCAGTAAGGGCTGCAAGAGCGTGTCCGGGCATCTCTATCTCAGGAATTATATTTATAAATCTTTCTTTTGCATAAGCAATAACTTCTTTTATGTCCTCTTGAGTGTAGTATCCTCCATATATTATGGTGTCAAATCTTTGTGGATACCAAGAATAATTTCCTATTAACGTTCCATTTCTGTATGCAGCCTTGCTTTGCAAAAGAGGATATTTTTTTATTTCTATTCTCCATCCTTGATCGTCTGTTAAATGCCAATGAAATGTATTTAGTTTGTGAAAGGCAAGAATGTCTATATACTTCTTTACTTCATCCTTTGTGAAAAAATGACGGACGCAATCCAAATGTTTTCCCCTATAAGAAAAGCGAGGATAGTCTGTAATTGAACCACACGGAATGGTCTTTGTTAGCTTTTTTGAATCCTTTTCAGGCATTATTAGTTGCAAAATCGTTTGACAAGCATAGAAAAATCCTGCATTTTCATTTGCCAAGACAACAATTCTATCCTTCAAAATTTCTATTTCATATCCTTCTTTTCCCAATTTTCTTGAAGAAGAAAGCACAAAGATTATTGAATTGCTATAATTGTATTTTTGATTTCTTAGCTTTGGAGCAACCTCTGGAATAAAGGGATTGAATTTTTTAATCTCCTTGTGCAAGTATTGTGCAACATCATACTCCTCAGATGTGGTATTACATATAATTTTTGTGAATTGATTAAAGATAAAAGATGAACTATCAGAGATTTTTTCGCTAACCGGTTTTGGTATTATATCGTAACTTTTTTGTGAAAAAGCACTTTCTTGGAAAAAAATCCCGATAATTAAAAGGCAAAAAGAAAACAAATAATTTTTCATACTAATTTTTATTGATGTTATCCTTAATTTCTTGAAGTTCTATTTTTAATTCCTCTGGTAAATGTTCTTTAAATATTGAATAGAAATCTTCAATATTTGCAATTTCTTCCTTCCATAATGTTCTATTTATTTCAAATAGCTTATCCATATCTTCTGATTTTACATCTAAGCCTTCTATATTAATAGCTCCCTTTTTAGGAATTTTACCTATTGGACTATCTTGTGCTATGTCTTTATTGTTGCATCTATCAAAAATATATGCTAAAATACGAGAGTTCTCTCCATAACCTGGCCAAAGGAAATTACCATTTTCGTCTTTTTTAAACCAATTTACAGAGAATATTTTTGGCAAATTCTCTTTTTGAGTTTTCTTTCCCATATCTATCCAATGCTTGAAATAATCTCCCATATTGTATCCGCAAAATGGTTTCATTGCAAATGGATCTCTACGAACCTCTCCTTGTTTTAGTCCAATAACAGCAGCTGTTGTTTCACTTCCAATAACAGAACCTATCATAACGCCATGATTCCAAGATTTAGCCTCATAAACTAATGGTATTGTTGTTGGTCTTCTTCCTCCAAATAGTATAGCTGAAATAGGGACTCCTTGTGGAGAATTATATAAAGGGTCAATAACGGGGCATTCATTTAATGGAGTAGTAAAGCGAGAGTTCTTTTGAGCACATACCTCATCGGAGTTTTCATCATACAATTCGCCCTTCCAGTTTAATGTTCCCTTTGGAGCATTGTATCCAATTCCTTCCCACCAAACATCCTTATCAGGAGTTAATCCTACGTTTGTGAATAGGGTGTTCTTTTGTATTGATAAAAAAGCATTGGGATTTGTGTCCATTGAAGTTTGAGGGACTACGCCAAAGAATCCATTTTCTGGATTAATTGCCCATAGTTTTCCATCTTTTCCAAATCTCATCCAAGCAATATCGTCTCCCACTGTCTCAACTTTCCAACCCTGAATTGTTGGAATAACCATAGCTAAATTAGTTTTTCCACAAGCAGAAGGAAAGGCAGCAGCTATATATTTTTTTTCTCCTTGTGGATTTGTCAAAGAAAGTATTAACATGTGTTCAGCAAGCCAACCTTCTTCTTTTCCTAATACGGAGGCAATACGAAGAGCAAAACACTTCTTTCCTAATAAAGCATTTCCTCCATAGCCAGAACCATAAGACCAAATTTCTTTTGTTTGGGGAAATTGACAAATATATTTCTCTTCAATTGGACGACATGGCCATTTAACATCTTTTTCTCCTTCTTTTAAAGGACGTCCCACAGAATGAATACAAGGAACAAATTGTCCATTATCGCCTAAAACATCAAGAGCTTCTTTGCCCATACGTGTCATAATCCTCATGTGAATGACTACATAAGGAGAGTCTGTTATTTGAATACCTATATATGATTTATCACCTTTTAATGGTCCCATAGAAAAAGGAATTACATACATTGTTCTTCCTTGCATTGCACCAGAGAAAACCTTCAACATCTTTTCTTTCATCCTTTGAGGCTCTTCCCAATTATTTGTTGGTCCTGCTTCTTCTTCTAATGGGGAGCAAATAAAGGTGCGATTTTCAACTCTTGCAACATCTGAATCATCGGTTTGAAAATAGTAGGAGTTTGGTCTTTTTTCTTCATTTAATTTTATAGCAGAGCCATTCCCTACCATATAATTTAATATGTCTTGATTTTCTTCTTCCGATCCATTACACCAATAAACATTCTTTGGTTTAAAAATATCCTCCCATTTCTTTACCCAAGAAAGGAGTTCCTTATTATTTGTCATATTTTGAATTTTTATAGTTAAACTTTTGTGCAAAAATACATAATAATTACTTTAAAATTCCTCTTTTTATTGCTTTTGAGAAAGGAATATTATTTTAAAGACTATGTTTATGGAATATGATTTTGTAGGAAAACAAAACCATAAAAACACTTCTTGAAAGAAGATATGTTATAAATGCTATCCACAAAGCAGTGTTTTGATACCTATCAAAGAAAAGAAAAAGTATTGCAAAGAAAAGAAAGGTTGCAATAAAAATTGCATTACGCATAATTATCGTTTTAGTCATACCAATTAAAATTCCATCATACAAAAATGCAACAAAGCCTGTAAGAGGGATTAATAAAACCCATACCATATATTTATTTGCAATAAGAATAAGATTATCCATATTTGTTAGTATTCCAAGAAGGTTATCGCCCCAAAGGAAGTATAATACCATAAATATAATACTTAAAATCATTCCCCATCTTAGTATATATATAACACTTTTTCTTAACATTTTTCCATCTTTTGCTCCATAGAATTTACCACATAGTGCCTCTGAGGCGTAGGCAAAGCCATCCATAAAGTAGGAAAATAGGGTAAATAATTGCATTAATAATGTATTTACTGCAAGTAGGGGATATTCCATCTTAGAAGAAGCAATAGTAAAATAGGTTGTAACAATAATTAAACAAGTTGTTCTTAAAAATATGTCGGAATTAACTTTAAAAAACTCTTTCATCTTTTTTAAATCCATACTCTTTTTAATGTTTATATACTTCTTTAATTTTCCGTATTTGATTTGAAGAAAAACAAAAGTTATTATAAGCCCTCCATATTGTGCAAGGACAGTCCCTAAGGCAACTCCCTCTATTTTCATCTTCAATTTAAGGACAAAGAATAAGCTAAAAAGAATATTTAGTACATTTATTGTTATAGAAATAAACATAGGAGTCTTTGCATCTTGCATTCCAATTAACCAACCCTTTAAAGCATACATACCAAGTGTTGCAGGAGCAGCCCATATTATTATAAAGAAATATTGCATTGCTAAGGAGAGAACCCCATTCTTATTCTCCACAAATTGATTTACCAATAGTGATATTGGCTTTTGAAGTAAAATTAGAGTTAAGGCGATGATAAATGATATAATAAAAGCCCTTGTAAGAACCAAAACACTTTCTTTTAAATCTCTTGCTCCATAAGCCTGAGCAGTAAATCCACTTGTTCCCATTCTTAAAAAGCCAAAATTCCAATATATAAAATTTACAATCATAGTGCCAATAGCTATTGCACCTAAATAATCCAAACCACTTTCCGTTGTATTTAGATGTCCAACAATTGCAGTATCCACCATTCCCAACAGAGGAACAGTGATATTGGTTATTATATTGGGTATTGCAAGAGAAAGAATTTTTTTATTCACACTACTTTTTTCTTAAACTAATGTCAAACATCCTTTTTTGTTTTAAATAGTTTCTTGAAATAGGATATATGCCATAGTATATGAATAATTGCAATTAAAGTCATTGCTATTCCAAAATCAACATGCAACTTTAAATTTGTCATATACAATTGGGGCAATATCCTATAATTTATCTGTAAAACCAACAAAAATCCCAAAAGACACGAAACCAAAAAACTTATTAAAAGCAGACTATTCCATATCTTTCTATGAGTAATCTTCCTTATAATTTTCTTTTTGGAAAGCAATAGGGTGAAAAAATAGGCAAAAAGTGTAGAAATTGTTATAGATAAAAGATTATATGGTTTTCTTTTATTTTTTAATATAGGTTTTTCTACCAAAGCATTACTTTTTTTGCTATTAGTATCATTTATATTCTTAATCTCATCCACCTGAGCCTCTATTGCAATTTGTCCATCAATTAAAACAATACCGCTATCTTCTTCTATTGAGTTTTGTTTTTCTTCTTTTGTTTTTTCTTTTTGAGGTATTGTTTTCTTAATTTCAACTTTCTCTTTTATTATAATAGAATCCTCTTCTATTGATTGTTCTTCCTTATTTTCAACTTTTCCTTGTGAAGGAATATCACAAAGATTATCTCCATTCTCATCTGTAAATAATCCACATTCACCATAGCAAATAGTTTTTCCTTTTGGACATTGACCAAAGGATGCAACTCCTAAGAATAATAAAGTAATAAGAGTTAGGAAATATAAATTAGTTCTCATTATAGTAAATTTATCATTTTATCGTTTATTAAAGTAGTGCAAAGATAAAAAGAAGTTTCTTTTTATAGTTGCAAAGAATAACTCTTTTTATGCTATGAAAGAATTTATATACTCAATAATAGAATTATTATATCCTCGCTATTGTCTTGCTTGTTCAAAGATAATGGTTAGAAATGAAGAAGTTTTATGTTTAAATTGTCTTTTAAATTTGAGCAAAACCTTAAATATATATGATAGAGATAATGAATTAGTGGATAAGGTTTCAATATATTTTCCAATAAAAAATGCCTACTCTTTTTTAAATTATCAAAATGGAAGTCTTTCAAGAGGATTAATACATCAATTCAAATACAAAGAAAATATAAATATAGGTAAATATTTAACTTCCTTATTCATTAAACAAATTGAAAAAACCATTTGGATAGAAGAAATAGACATAATAATTCCCGTTCCTTTGCATTGGGCAAGACTTTTTAAAAGAGGATATAATCAATCTGAAATAATAGCAAGACAAATTGGGAAATACTTTAATATACCTGTAAGAACAAATATTCTAAAACGAAAAAAATATAACCCTACCCAATTATATAAGAATAAAGAAAGGCGTTGGGAGAATGTGAAAAATATTTTCTTAATAAAAAAAATAGAGGAAATAAAAGGAAAACATATCCTTTTGATTGATGATATTATAACTACGGGAGCAACGATGAATGCTTGCATAAAAACAATGTCTCAAATTGAAAATATAAAGATTTCAGTTCTTTGTTTAGCACAAAGAAATTGAAAAAATAAATCAAAATAAATTGTTAAAAAAGATTTTTTTATAACTTTGCAATCAGTTAAAGTGTTATAATTAAACCTATAAATTTTACAATAAAAACATATATTTATAGTTTTAATCATTACTTGTAAAATGAAAAACTAAAGTAGGACACAATGAAAAAAAATATTCTTTTAGGAATAATTTTATTATTCTTATGTTTTAATGTCTATTGTCAAGAGAAAGACACCATTGATATTATCAAGAAAATAGAACCTCAAATGATATTTGTTGAAGGTGGTACTTTTTATATGGGATGTACCTCTGAACAAGGAGGAGATTGTTCTTGGGATGAATCTCCTGTAAGGAAGGTAACATTGTCTAATTTCTATATAAGCAAGTATGAGATAACCCAAAAGCAATGGCAGGTAGTTATGAATGCAACTCCATCCAAAAGCGGTCAATGGGAGGACTACCCTGTCACCAACATTTCTTGGTATGAGGTTCAAGAATTTTGTCAAAAACTTAACGAGATGACAGGGAAGAAATATCGTCTTCCCACTGAGGCAGAATGGGAATATGCTGCAAGAGGCGGAAATAAAAGTAAGGGATTTAAGTTTAGTGGGAGTGATAATTTAGATAATATAGGGTGGTTTGCTACAAATTGTCAATATGATACACATCCTGTTGGACAAAAAGAACCCAATGAACTTGGAATTTATGATATGAGTGGTAATGTTTGGGAGTGGTGTAGCGATTTCTTTGCCAAATATCCATCAAAAAACGAAAAAAATCCACAAGGACCTTCGCAAGGAAAGAGTAAAATATTTCGTGGTGGTTCTTGGAGAAGCCATATAACCTATTGCAGAAACACAATACGCAATT
Organism: Bacteroidales bacterium; assembly: GCA_031262295.1. Classification (GTDB taxonomy): domain Bacteria; phylum Bacteroidota; class Bacteroidia; order Bacteroidales; family P3; genus UBA10566. Next base: position 22,556 of record JAISIA010000043.1, read on the forward strand.
ATTTTATACCAACAAATAAATCAAATACCGTAGGTTTTAGACTTGTTCTTTCAGAATAATTAATGCAAAAAAATAATTTTTTCCATTAAATTATAATACTAATTATATAAATAGCACTATAAATTATTATTTTTGAATAAATCTTCGCTTTGTAGCCAAGCGGCATTTATTTATCCTTGCAGAAG
>JAISIA010000077.1 GCA_031262295.1 Bacteroidales bacterium
TCCTATTCCATAAAATGTACTTGTACTACTAATACCAGAAAAAGATGCTTTTTCTATTTTTTTTAAATCATCCAAATCATCAGGATCAGGAAAATCAGGATCGGGAAAATCAGGAATATTAATTTGAGGAACACTTATATTAATACTATTAGCCATAGTCATAATTGAATAGTTTCCTCCTACCTTTACTCCAAAACTAAATACTTCTCTATCTTCATCAGATGATGAATCATCGTCATCTTTATATGTTTCTGCTTTGGGTGCTTTTTTGCCATGATAGTAACTTTTCTTTGCTTTCTTTTTAGTTTGTTTATAGTATTTCTGTGCATCTGCACTCAAAGAGATAAGCATTGCAGCTATTAGAATTACAAAAAATCCGCTTTTCTTCATTTTATAATAATTTTAATTTAACATTCTTTTGTTGTGTTTTGCTTACCATTTTGTTTTTTTAATAAATTAAAACATCCAACCTATATTTAATGAAAGGTTATTATTTTTTATATTATATATTTGTGTATGATAATTAAAAGGAGTAAGTCCAAGATTGTAACGAAAATCTATAAATAAATTTTCAAATGCATAGCCTATTCCAAAATCTGCTCCTAAAACAAAGAGATTGTAATCTTCATTTGCATCCATTTCTTCTGTTCTTGTAGAATTATCATCTATCAATTGCATACCACCAATATTGATATTAGTCTTTATAGTTTGAGAAGAATATATATTAATTCCTAATTTAGGTCCAACTTGAATATATAATTCTCCAATAGGATAAAATTTTAAAAGCACAGGAATATTTATAAAGTTAAGGTTATAGTTTATGTCCATCTTTCCTTTTATAACAGTAGAATTGAAACTTTCATCTAACATTTCTATTCTTTCCAAAGAATAACCCGGTTCTATAGCTAAGGCAAAGAATTTATTTATGCTATATTCTGCAACCAAAGCTGCATTAAACCCAAATTGCATCTTAGTATCAACATTCTTTCCATAGAAATTTGATAAATTGCCCCCTATTCTTGCTCCAAAGGACATTCTATTGGCAAACTGATTTTGTGCATTTGCATTAAGGCAAATAGTCATTGCGATAAATAAAGTTAAGGTTGTAAAAATTTTCTTCATTTTTTTAATTTTTTTAATTGTTTTTTTATGTTTTAAATAGTTTTATTTTATGCTTTTTTTGACATAAAGATATTTGTTTTTATCAATTAGTTGCAAAAATAAAAATTTATTTAATATAAATGATGAAAAATATTGTTTTTATTCTTTCGTTATAGAAATAATATTATGATAATAAAATTTATTTATGGTTGATTTAAACGCTTTATTGCAAAAGAAAAGTTTCTCTAAGGAGGATTTAATGCTCTTTCTTTCTTTGAAAGATGATGAAGCAAAAAAGTTATTAAATAAGGCTTTGGAGGTTAAATTAAGAGAAATTGGGAATAAGGTTTATTTAAGAGGACTTATAGAATATTCCAATGTTTGCAGGAAGAATTGTTATTATTGTGGAGTTCGTCTTTCTAATAATAATGTTTGTCGTTACTCTCTTTCAAATGAAGAAGTATTAGATTGTGCAAAAAGAGCAATGCAATTAAATTATGGTTCTATTGCAATACAATGTGGAGAAAGACAAGATAGAAATTTTATTGAAAATATAAATACCCTAATTAAACAAATAAAAAAACTTTCAAACAATTCATTAGGTATTACTCTTTCTTGTGGAGAACAAGAAAAAGAGGTTTATGAAAAATGGTTTTCAAGTGGTGCTCATAGATACCTTTTAAGAATAGAAACAACCAATGAAGAGTTGTTCTATAAAATACATCCTAAGGATGAAAAACATAGTTTTCAAAAAAGGATTAGAGCAATAGAGGATTTGATTGAAATAGGCTATCAAACAGGAACAGGAGTTATGATTGGATTACCTTTTCAAGAAGATGAAGACCTTGCAAATGATTTGCTTTTTTTCAAAAAGATGAATGTTGCAATGGTTGGAATGGGTCCTTTTATTCCTCATAATGAAACACCACTATATAAGTATAAGGATATTATATTAAGTGATAGACAAAGGTTGAATAAGACCCTTAATATGATTGCTTCATTAAGACTTTTGATGCCAAAAATCAATATGGTTGCAGCAACAGCCGACCAAAGTATTTCCGAAAAAGGAAGAGAGGAAGCCGTTTTAGCAGGAGCAAATATTATAATGCCCAACCTAACTCCAAGAAAATATAGGGAAAACTACAGCATTTATCCTAATAAAGCATCATTAGGAGATATTCCTATTGAGGGAGAAAACTCATTGGATAAAAGAATGCTTTCAATAAATCACTCTATTGGTTATGGCTTTTGGGGAGACTCTAAGGCATACACTACTCAAAACGAATATAAGGCACGTCAATAGAGTCTCCATTTCTGTCCATCGTTGAAAGAAGCATAGCTTCTTTTGTTATAGATTTTATAACATATATTGTTGTTGTTTGATAGGTATCCACCAATGTTAGAGTATCATCTTTTATTGTATAGTTAGCTACTTCTTCCAAACGGGGAAACTTTACTATAATTTCTTCCCCTGCTTCATTGGTTCCTGTTTCTGTACAAGCATAGTATTGATAAACCTTTCTATCTTTTTTCTCTAAATTATATTGAGAAAATTCTATATAAGATCTTTTTTGACACTCTGTGGTTTGAGTGCTATTAACAATTTCTTTTTCTATCCACTTTCCTGTTATAATATCGTTATCCTCTATTTCAGAACAACTATAAACCACATACAAAAAAGCCAATAAGAATAGGCTTGTCAATACTATTGCTTTGTTTTTCATAATATCATTTATTGTATTTACAAATTATATTTCCCAAGTTTCGCCACTATTTAGAAGATCATCCACACATTGAATTTTTGAACATTCTTTTTGTTCTTGCATTTGTTGTTCAAAAATTTGATTGTATGTAGGCTTCTTTACTGCTCTTATTACGCCAAAAGCAACAGGAAAATATGGAGGTTTCATTTGAGCTAACATCATATGCACACCAGTATTTTCTCTTGTTGCATCATGTATTAGTATATCTTCTTCCTTTATTCCATCTTTTCCTATTTCAACAACCTTTAAATGATTATCCTCTAAGATTAGTCCCTTGTTTCTATCTTTTCCAAATATCATTGGTTTGCCTTGTTCCAACCACAATTGTCTTTCTTCCTTAAACTCTTTATCTGTCACCTCTGCATGAGTTTTATCATTAAAGATAACACAATTTTGTAGAACTTCCACAATTGCTGCTCCGTCATGCTGAGCCATTGCTCTACAAACCTGACCTAAGGATTTTGGAGAATTATCTATTGCTCTTGCAAAGAAGGTTCCTTGTGCTCCAATTACTAATTCACCAGGATTAAAAGGATAATCTATAACTCCAAAAGGAGAAGTCTTTGTAATTTGTCCTTGTTTTGTTGTTGGAGAGTATTGTCCCTTTGTTAGTCCGTATATTCTATTGTTGAAAAGAATGTAATTTACATCCATATTTCTACGAATAACGTGTATGAAATGATTACCTCCTATTGCTGTTGCATCACCATCTCCTGATGCTATCCAAAGACTTAATTTTGGATTAGCTATTTTTATACCTGTTGCAATAGCTGCTGCTCTTCCGTGTATGCCATGAAAACCATAAGTATTGACATAATAAGGAAAACGAGAAGAACAACCTATACCTGATACAACACAAAAGTTCTCTTTCTTATATCCTATTTCTGGAAATATTCCTAATATTGCTGCTAAAACAGCATGGTCTCCACAACCGGGACACCATTTAACCATTTGATCACTTGCAAAGTCTGCCTTAGTAAGTTGAACCGATGAATGTTCTATAGCCATAATCCTTGTTATTTTTCTAATAATTGGTTAAATTTTTCTTTTAATTCTTTTACTTCAAATGGAAGTCCTTGTGTTTTGTTGTATTGATAGAAGGATGTATTTTCAAATTCCATTCTTAGATAATTTACAAATTGTCCCATATTTAATTCGCAAACGACAATCTTCTTATGCTTTTTTAATATTTCTCCCGTATTCTTAGGTAGAGGCATTATGTAATTGAAATGTGTAAAGGCTATACTCTTTCCTTCATCTATCATTTCCTCTACTGCCAACTTCAAAGCTCCCAAAGTACCTCCCCAACCTATAACCAAAAGATCTGCATCTTCTTTTCCTAAGACTTCTTGGTCTGGTATTCTATTTGCAACTTTCTTTACTTTTTCTGCTCTATAATTAACCATTAGTTGGTGATTATCATTGTCCGTTGAAACGCTACCCTTACCATCTGACTTTTCCAAACCTCCAATTCTATGTCTTAATCCTTCCATTCCCGGAATTGCCCATTGCCTAACAAAAGTATCCATATCACGTTTGTAAGGTAAGTAGGTAGAATCATTTTCCTTTGCAAAAGGAGGATTAATCTCTGGAAGATCTTCCATCTTTGGTATGCGGAATAGTTGTGACCCATTACCCAAATATCCATCTGTAAGAAGTATTGTAGGAGTCATTGTTTCAAGTGAAAGTTTTGCTGCTTGAAAAGCCCAATAGAAAGAATTGGCAGAAGAAGACGCTGCAACAACTATACAAGGTGCCTCTCCGTTTCTTCCAAATAATGCTTGATATAAATCGGATTGTTCTGTTTTTGTTGGAAGTCCTGTTGAAGGACCTCCTCTTTGAACATCCACAATAACTAATGGCAATTCTGTCATAACAGCCAAGCCTATTGCTTCGCTTTTTAATGATAATCCAGGACCAGAAGTTGAAGTGCAAGCCAAAGCTCCCGCAAAGGATGCTCCTATTGCAGAACAAATACCTGCAATTTCATCTTCTGCTTGAAAAACTCTTGCCCCTAAACTTTTGTATTTAGATAGCTCTATTAGTATATCTGTTGCAGGAGTTATAGGATAAGATCCTAAAAATAAATTTAGCTTAGCCTTTTCTGCTGCTGCTAATAGTCCCCATGCAGTTGCAATATTTCCTGTTATATTTCTGTATTTGCCCTTTGGCATTTGTGCATGTTTAACCTCTATGCGTGGCAACTGAAAAACATCTGTATTGTCACAATAATTGTAACCTGCACTAACAACAGCCTTATTTGCTTTTATAACATCAGGATTTTTCTTAAACTTCTTTTCCAAATAGGAATAAGTATGAGTTAATTCTTTATCATAAATAAAGAATACCATACCTAAGGCAAACATATTACGAGAACGTTCTGCTGATTTCTTATCGGTGAAGATATCTTTTACAGCTTCCCTTGTTAATGTTGTAATAGGAGCCTTTATAGTAGTATAACCCAATAAACTTTCATCCTCAAAAGGATTGTTTTTATAGCCTGCCTTGTTTATTGCCTCTTCTGTAAAGGTGTCTATATCTACTATTATTACAGCACCCTTTTTAGCCCATTTTAAATTTGAAGCCAAAGAAGCAGGATTCATAGCCACAAGAACGTCACATTGATCGCCCGAACTATATATTTTCTTTCCTATATGAACTTGAAAACCTGAAACACCTGCTATTGTATTATGAGGTGCTCTTATTTCAGCAGGATAATCTGGAAATGTTGCAATATCATTTCCATCTAATGCAGAGGTATCCGAAAACAATGTTCCTGTTAATTGCATTCCATCTCCGGAATCCCCCACAAATTTTACAACAACGTCTTCCTTTTCTATTTGTGTTGCCATTTTATTTATTTAGTTTTAGAATAACTAACGCCAATTTACATTCATAAATTGGCGTAGTGTGAAAATTATTTTATTTTAAAAATTAAATCTTACTCCAACTGTCCAAGTTGTACCATAACCATAGAATACCTTGGCAGTAGCTTCATCATGTTTTGCTCCATCTTGTGCATCGGCAATATATTTTTCATTAAGTAGATTATTAACATTACCAAATACATCTATTGATGTTTTATCTGTTAGTTTAAATTCATAGTTTGCATTTAAGTCTATTGTATAGAAAGAAGGCATACGCCAAGAATCATTGTCTTTATCTGCCTCTGTTGTTCTACCATCAACATAAAAATCGGCATAGTAACGATCGTAATAATTAAAGTCAGCACCAATAGAAAGGTTTTTGAAAACTTGCCAATCTGCTGATATGGATAAAGAACTTTGAGGTGCTCCTCCAACATGTAAGCCCCTTGAATATATATTTACAGTTGATAGTATTGTTCCATTATTGTCAAATACGTGTGCATCTTCTACATTGTTTGTCCATTGCCATTCTCCTATTGATACATTTCCTGAAAGAGTTAATACATCTATTGGTTTATAGGAAAATTCCAACTCAACTCCTTTATGAAGTGCATTAATACCTAATATGCTTGCTCCTGTTGTACCGCTGAATTTAGTAAAACATTTATCCTTCCAAATAGTGTAATAAGCATTTAATTGAATATTAAAATTCCTTCCAAATATACCATAACCTGCCTCTACGGTTGTTATCTTTTCATTAGTTGGTTCTTTAACCATATTATTTGTTCTATTTACATAGTAACTATCAAAGTTAGGTGCTCTTGTTACATAACCACCATTTACGAAAACTCTTTGGTGTTCTGTTATGTCAAAATTATACCCTGCCTTAATACCAATTGGGAAAAACGTTGATACCTTTGTCACCATACTATCTACACTAAAACCATACTGACCATATTTTCCCATATCCTTTCTTTGGAACATATAGTCACTTCCTGTTAAAGAAACAAAGGCATTATGCCTTCCTACCTTATATTGTAATTGAGCGAAGACTCCTATTTGATTTATATAACTAATATAGTCATATTCTGTCCTATCTCCAACTCTTAGGTGAGAACCCGGTGTTTGATATGCTAAATAATTACTTGCTTTTGGCAAGAAGAATTTTCCTCCTAAAAGATCAGTAATTTCTTTATAGTGTAGTCCTTTATAATAACGTGCATCTACACCTGCTGTTAGTGTTAGTGCATCAGAGAAATTGTAACTATAAGTTGAGATTAAGCCAAACCAATTATGAGAATTTGTACTCATTCCATAAGCACTCTTTGCTGTATCATTATTCATTTGCTCGTACATTAGAGAATTGTAGTCTATTAGTCCCTCTGGAGTTTTATAAGCATCTAAATAATTTCCTAAAAGTGTTCTTCCTCCTCCTTGTGCTATTGATCCATAAAGGACAGTCTTTAATGAAGACTTTTCATTTATTGTCCAAAAGTGAGAAAGGGATATTTGAGGTTTGTGATATTCATTATATGAATTATTACCTCCCATTGGCTCTCCATTTAAATAGCCAAAGTCGGCATTATATCTTATTCCATACTTATCGTATGTTGCAATTGTTTGTTTATTATTTCTCATATTATGCCACTGATTTGCACCAAAGGCAGTGAATAATAACATGTGATTATTGTTTATTTTCTTTGAAACGTTTAATAGGTAGTTCCAAACTTGAAAATTAGTTCCTCTTACAAAGCCATCACCTTCTGCCTTTGATAGCATAAAGTTTGTTGCCCAACCTTTGGAATTTTCTCCACTTGAAAAGGAAATCATCATCTTATTGTAATTATCATTACCTACTCCAAAATAAATATTGGCATAAGGTTCAGTAGAAGTTGGACGAGTTACTATATTTATTGTTCCTCCAACTGAATAAAGCCCCAATTTAGATAGACCAATACCTCTTTGAACTTGAATTATACGAGTAACATCTCCCAGTCCTGCCCAATTAGACCAATAAACCTTTCCATTTTCTGCTCCATTTACAGGAATACCATTAATTAATAGAGCTATGTTTTCTGTACCAAAACCTCTCAAAGTTATACGTGAATCTCCAAAACCTCCACCTTGCTTTGTTGCATAAGCAGAAGGAGTATTCTTTAACACCTCTGGAAATTCTTGATTACTTATTCTCTTTTCTATGGATTGTGCATCAACAGTGGATAAGGCAGCAGGTTCTTCATTTGGACTTTCCTTTATTGATGCGAAAATTGTCACCTCTTTTAATGTTTCCGTCTTTATTGTATCTTTTTTCTGTGCCATAGCAGAAAGAGATAAAGTTGCGATAAACAAACATAATACTATTTTCCTCATTGTTTTTTTATTTTATTAATTAATTATTTATTTCGTTTCTATTATTGTTTTTTTTAAGCTGGTTTTTCCTTTTGATTTTTTTCGTCTCTTTTTCTTTTTACAATCCTATTTACAGCCTCTACAACCTCTTTTATCTTTATAGGTTTGGAATAAAATCCTGTTGCTCCCGCCATCATTGCTTTATCTCCTTGGTTATTCTTTCCCATTTCAACAATTGCATATAGTGGAGTATCATTATGTATTTCCCTAATTTGTTCTATAACTTCTATTCCATCCAATTTAGGCAAATCTATACAAACAACAATCAAATCCCAAGAGCTTGTCACACCTTTTTCAATTGCATCAATACCATCTTGAGCCATAACAACATTAAAGCCTTCCAAAACCTTTTTTACAATCACATTTTCGTGACTATCCCCATTGGCAAAAAGAATTTTTATATCCTGTTTTTCCTCTAAAGAAACATCATTAAACAAACCTTCATCAAAGTTTTCTTCAACAATAGGGGTGTTTTTCTCCTCCACAATATCTTCCTTTGCATAAACACAAGGAATAAATGCCCAGAATGTTGAACCCTCTCCATAAACGCTATCCACTCCAACCTCACCTGAATACCTATCAACTATCGCCTTACATATTGAAAGTCCCAATCCTGTTCCTTGAACAAAAGGATCTAATTTTTCAAACCTTGTAAATAGTCTTGGTATATCCTCTTGCTTTATTCCAATACCTGTATCTGCTACAAAGAATTTAATACCGTTTTCCTTCAATTCAAAACCAAAGGTTATACTACCTTGTTTCACAAATTTCTTTGCATTGTTTAGGTAGTTGGTAATAATTTGTTTTATGCGGTTTTTATCTAAACAAGTCATACATGATGCAACAGGCTTTTGTAGAATGAAGTTTATATTTTCTGGAATCGTTGGTTTGTAGGACATATAAATTTCATCCAACATTACTGCAACATCAAATTCTTCATCCATTATTTCAATAAAACCTGCATCTATCTTAGAAATATCCAATACATCATCAACTAATTTTAGTAGTAATTGATTATTTTCATGTATTATCTTTACATATTCCTTCCTATCTTCAATATCGTTTGTCGTTGTCATAAGATCGGAAAATCCAACGATAGCATTTAGCGGCGTTCTTATCTCATGAGACATATTAGCCAAGAAAGCACTCTTTAACTGTTCGGAACGTTCTGCTTTTTCCTTTTCTATTAATAGGACCTTACCATTTGCTTCCAATTCATTCTTCAACTTCTTTGTCTTAGCATTAACCCTGAAAAGTACAATTGAAAGAGTAGTTAGTATGAATATAAACCCTATTTCATAGATTATATACTTTTCATATTGCTTTATCTTTTCATCGGTCTTACTCTCTACTATGGCACTCTTAGGTAATTGATTCCTTCTTATACCATTTTTTTTAATTAATTCATCTGAAAATATGTATTCTCCCTCTGAATATATAAAGCTACTTGTATGAGAAGGATTCTTAATTATATTATTGAATATATTGCTTGCAATATCATCTGCTGAATAATCGTGTTGAGGAATAAAGCCCCCTATCGCAACGTCTCCTAATCCCAAACCTGAAACTGTGAAAACTGGCATTTGTGCAGGAGCCATCTTAAACAATTCTCTCAAAGATGCCTGTGTAAAGAAACTTCCGTCATTACCAACTCTCCAAGTTCCAATAAAAACAGAACTATTATTAGGCATTTCAGCTATCTTCTTACCTACTTCTAATGGAGACATCTTACTTCCATCTAAAAGCACAAGATTAAAATCGGGATATGCATTCTTAAATGTTTTGGAGAAGTATTCCTTCATTGCAATACCTCCATAACTATTATCAGATAGGAATGCAATATATTCCAGAGAAGGATATATGTTTTTTACCAAATTAAAAGCCTTATCAACATCGTAACGCAACAAAAATCCTGTGCTTTTTCCCATTTCTCTTGCACGTTTTTCAGTATCAATTACTCTTGTTTCTACATTTCCTTCATCGTTTTTCTTAACTAAAAGGCTATAATTAGAAGCATAGATTATTGAAAAACTAAGATCTTTAAAGACAGTATCCATATTTGAGAACCCAGCCCAAGCCTCCTGTCCCACCAAAACTATATGATTAAGATTCCATCTGCTGTTGTTGTATTTATATATTATATCCTTTATTTTTTGAGTCCAAGTGTCAATATCCATCATTTGTCTCACTTCAATTGACTCTACCATTATATTATAGTTCTCCGAAGACTTCTTTACGGCACGATCAAAAGCATCAGTGATGCTCGCCATTTTTTCAACATCAGGATTATATGAAGTAATTATAAGAATCATTTTGCTATCATCTACTTTGCTATCATCTCTTCCTTGTGCCATAACTTGAAATGATAGACCAAATAACATAGCAAAAAGCATGCAAAACCAACAAGCAAAAAATCTTTTATATAAAAACCATTGGGTAATTATTTTTCCCATTTATTCATCTTATTTTATTTGTGCTAGTAAAAAAAATACTTTCAATATTACTATAATATATATTATAGGTAAATTAAAGTTGCAAAATTAGTAAATTTTAATAATTCTACTATATTTTCTCGCATTTTTACGCATTTTGTTTAATATTGTTTCCTAAAAAAAGTAAATACATACTTAATTATTGGATTATGAAAAATGTATTTTCAAAAAATTTTTAACATTTTTTCCTTCAAATGTTAAAAGTCTAAACTCCCCAAATTTGAAAACCCCATTTGCATATATCAAATCTTTTTTATACCTTTGCTAAAACAAAGTTTTTCTTAGGCAAAAAACATAATATTTCCCCCACAACTTATTTTTATTTTTTACTACAAGATAATATATTAATTATTAGCGTATTACTCTTAAACAAATCTTCGTTTTAGTAAATTATTTCTTCGTTTTAGCAAAATAAAACAGCGTTTTATTTAAATATTTCTTCGTTTTTTTTCTGGAAAAATAAGGATTTTGTTTTTTTAATTAAATTTTT
>JAISIA010000025.1 GCA_031262295.1 Bacteroidales bacterium
ATTATTTTTTGAATAATATAAGGGCATTTTTAAAAGATAAAAGTGCATTTTTAAAGGAAAAATGCCGCAAAATGGGCAAAAAAAACCTCGTACAGCAGACTTAGAAAAATCAAAAATCATTCGTGCTGTACGAGGTTTTTTTTCCTCGTACAGCACACAATATCCTAAAAAGGGATATTGTCATTTTGATTTTTTTATATTGTTTAATATTAAATCTTTAATATTTTTTATCCTCTATTTTTTATAGTTTTTTATAAAAAGTAAGTATGAAAAAATGTTAAAAAAGCGGCATAGCGGCATAAAAAATAGAGAAAAAAAGTTTGTAGAAGAAAATAGAAAAACCCCGTACAGGAGGTCTGCTGTACGGGGTTTTTTGTGATTTTAGAAAAAAGTTTGTAAAAATGCATGCCGCCATGCCGCTTTGCCGCAAAACAAAACTTTTTTTTAATCTAAAGAATTATATAAATTTATATACTATCCTTTCTTTTTACACACCAATATCTACTTAAATGAGTCTTTTTTTGAGCGGAAAAAATTCAAGTCGGCAAGCAACATAAAAATGTCTTTGCAAAATTAAATCTTCGTTTTGTAATTGTGTTTATTATATGGAGATATTAAATTCCCTTAAAGTGTCATTTAAAGATGTCTTCATATTGGTTGATTCCTTTCTTTTCCCTATTATTAGAACGCAATTTACGTTATATTCTCCCGCAGGGAATTGCTTTTTAACGCTACCGGGAATAACAACACTATTCTCTGGGATTTCTCCCTTATACTCTTTTGGGATGCTTTGCGTAACATCAATAATCTTGGATGAAGAGGTTATTGTGCAATTTGCTCCAATTACTGCACCCTTTCCTACTTTTACTCCTTCAACAATTATGCTTCGAGAGCCTATAAAGCAGTCATCTTCTATTATAACGGGGTTAGCCATTACAGGTTCTAATACTCCACCTATTCCAACTCCTCCACTTAGATGAACTCTTTTACCAATTTGAGCACATGAACCAACAGTTGCCCAAGTATCAACCATAGTTTCACTATCTACAAACGCCCCAATATTGACGTAGGACGGCATTAGAACCACACCTTTTGCTAAAAAAGAACCATAACGGGCAGATGCCATGGGTACTGCTCTAACACCTAAGGCAGAAAAATTGTGTTTTAGTGGTATTTTATCATAGAACTCAAAGGGAGAAAGCTCCATAGTCTTCATATTAGAAATGGAAAAATATAGTAAAATGGCTTGCTTTACCCATTGATTTACTTGCCAAGAATCTCCATTTTTTTGAGCAACCCGAACAATTCCCTTATCTAAATTGTCAATAGTATCATTTATTGCCAATATCGTCTTATCATCATTAAGCAAAGTTCTATCTTTCCAAGCGTTTTCAATAATTTGTTTTTCCATATTTTTGTCTTAGTCTTCTTTAACAAGGGGACGAACAAAGATTTTATTATCTTCTATTCTTTCTATTTCAATTGGAGTTTTTGGATCTACAAAGTCGGTAGTTGTAAATACTTCTATTATTTGTCCATTTATTTGAGCCTTTCCTCCATAAGCTAAACGTGTAATGGAAACACCCTTATCTCCTATATGAAAAAGCTCTTCCTTTATTTGATTTGCCTTACCATCTATTGATTTATTTAATGCAAATCGTTTCCACGTCTTTGATCTTAGAGAATATGTTAAAAGTATAGTACAGGCAACAACACCTACAAGAAGTGAAATTATGCCCCAAGTTGCACCATATTCTATAAAAACTCTATAAATTCCATAAATTAGCATTGCTAAACCTGATAATCCTGCAATACTTGTTCCCGGTATGGCAATAAGTTCTAATACTATTAAAGCTAAACCTGCCACTAAAAATAAAAGAATAAAAATTAGGTCCATATTAAATTTGTTATCTTATTTCTGCTTTTAGTTGTTTCTTTGTTAGTTTATCGTACATCTTAACTAAGATGTCGTAACTTCCGTGTTTAACTGTGCAAAGCCCTCTCCTATCTACTATATTTGCACAATTGGTTGCTTGTTCGTAGGATAATTCACATATATCTACCAAAGCATTTATTACATAATCAAAGGTGTGAATGTTGTCATTAAAGAGTATTAATTCATTTCCTTGTTCGTCTATTGATAATAGACAAGTGTTTTCTTGATATTCTGGATCTGAATAGTTGTTTTTCATATTTCTTACATTCTATTTGGGACCTCAATTCCCAATAAACTCATTGATGAACGAATGATATTGCCAACAAAAAGACTAATATATAAACGTAGAATTACCAAATTTTGGTCTTTTTCTCTCAATATATTTGTCTCTTGATAGAAAGCATTAAATGCTTTTGAAAGATCGTAGGCATAGTTAGCAATAATTGCGGGAGAAAATACCCTACATGCTTCAACTATAATTGAAGGATATTGGTATAATATCCTAATTATCTCCAATTCTTTTTCGCTTATCTCTAAATTATTTTCTATTTTTTCTTCCTTAATGTTTATGTTGAATGCTTGTTCTGCCTTTTTGAGTAATGAACATATTCTTGCGTAGGTGTATTGTATAAAGGGACCGGTATTACCATTAAAATCTATTGAATCCTTTGGATTAAAAAGCATATTTTTTTGAGGATCTACTTTTAAGATGAAATATTTCAAGGCACCCAAAGCAAGTGTTTTATGTAGGGAGTCTAACTCATCTTTTGAGAAGTTTTCTTTTCCATGTTCTTTTGTTTGTTGTTGTGCATTTTCTATCATTTCTTCAATCAAGTCATCTGCATCTACCACCGTACCTTCTCTTGATTTCATCTTCCCTTGTGGTAATTCAACCATACCATAAGACAGATGATATATGTTTTCTGCCCATAAAAATCCAAGTTTTTTTAGAATTATCTTTAAGACATCAAAGTGATAGTTTTGTTCATTACCTACAACATAGATTAGATTATCAGAATTAAAGTCATTATGTCTTAAAAGAGCTGTTCCCAAATCCTGAGTCATATAAACCGAAGTACCATCTTTTCTTATTAATAGCTTTTCATCAAGACCTTCATCCTTTAAGTCACACCAAATGGAATCGTCTTCCTTTTTGAAAAGTATTCCTTTTTTTAATCCTTCTTCAACAATTTCCTTACCCAAGAGATAGGTTTGTGATTCATAATAGGTCTTGTCAAAGTCTATTCCAAGATTCTTATAAGTTGTATCAAAGCCTTGATAAACCCAACTGTTCATTTTTTTCCATAAAGCAATTGTTTCTTCATCCTTGTTTTCCCACTTTCTAAGCATATCTTGTGCTTGTAGAAGTATGGGTGCTGATTTTTTTGCATCCTCTTCTTCAATTCCTTTATCCATTAGTTGTTTTATCTCTTTCTTATACTCTTTATCAAAGAGCACATAGTATTTTCCAACTAAGTGATCGCCTTTTATATTGGAATTATTCGGTGTTTGACCATTACCAAAAAGTTGCCAAGCAATCATAGATTTGCATATATGTATGCCTCTATCATTAACTAAATTTACTTTCTTAACTTCATGTCCTCCTGCTTTTAGTATTTGAGCAATTGACCACCCTAAAAGATTATTTCTAATATGTCCTAAATGAAGAGGTTTATTGGTATTGGGAGAAGAATATTCTATAACTATTGGTTTTTGTTCATTTCTTTTGTTTTGCAAACCGAAATCTTCGTTTTTACTATTTTCTTTTATGAATGTAATCCAATAATTTTTGGATACAACAAAATTAATAAATCCTCCTATTTGATTATATCCTTCAATGAAATTGCAGTTTTCTTTAATGTAATTTCCTATTTTTTCACCTAAAACATCAATGGGTTGTTTTGTTTGTTTTAAAAAAGGGAATATAACAAGGGTAAAATCTCCTTTAAATTCTTTTTTTGTTGGAGAAATACTAATATTTTCTTCTTCTATTGTTAGTCCATACAGGGATAAAAATGCATCCTTAATGCTTTTTTTTAGTAATAAATTGATGTTTTCCATTTCCTTATTTTAAATTACAGAAAGTGCAAAGATAAGAAAAAATGCGATTTTCTTAATTTGTAATGATAAAAAATATTAACTTTGCCTTTGCAAAGAAAAATTTTTAACAATTAAAACAATAAAGTTATGTCAAGTATTCTTCTAATTATCGGAATCTGTATAATAGGTCTTTTCGTATTTATTTGGTTGGTTCCACTTAATCTTTGGTTTCAATGTGTGTTGAATGGAGTAAAAATATCCTTAGTCCAACTAATCTTTATGCGTTGGCGTAAGGTTCCACCAACAATTATTGTAAATGCTATGATAAATTCAAAAAAGGCAGGCTTGGATCTTTCTTCTGACCTATTGGAAGCACATTTCCTTGCAGGAGGACACGTACAAAGAGTTGTCAATGCTTTAATATCGGCAGATAAAGCTAATATTAATCTCGATTTTAAGAGTGCAACAGCAATTGATTTAGCAGGTAGAGATGTATTTGAAGCTGTTCAAATGTCGGTAAATCCAAAGGTTGTTGATACACCTTCTGTTGCTGCTGTTGCAAGTAATGGTATTCAGCTTATCGTTAAGGCAAGAGTTACAGTTAGAGCAAACATTCGCCAATTAGTTGGTGGAGCTGGAGAGGAAACAATTCTGGCTCGTGTTGGAGAAGGTATAGTTACCTCTATTGGTTCTGCTCCTTCTCATGCTTATGTTTTAGAAAATCCAGATTCAATATCAAAATTAGTTCTTTCAAAAGGTTTAGATACAGGAACAGCATTTGAAATCCTATCCATAGATATTGCAGATATAGACGTAGGAAAGAACATAGGTGCTCAATTACAAATGGATCAAGCAGAGGCTGACAAGAACATAGCACAAGCTAAGGCAGAAGAAAGAAGAGCAATGGCTATTGCTGTTGAACAAGAAATGAAAGCTAAGGCACAAGAAGCAAGAGCTAAGGTTATAGAAGCGGAAGCAGAAGTTCCACTTGCTATGGCTGAGGCATTCCGTAGTGGTAATTTAGGCATTATGGATTATTATAAAATGAAAAATATTATGGCTGATACAGAAATGAGAGAAAGTATTTCAAAGCCTTCACAAAGTAAAACAGACAACTTATCAATAAAGAAATAGTAATAAAAGGTGCAAGGGTTAATAATTTAAAGAATATTAACCTAAAAATACCTCATAATAAATTAGTAGTTATAACGGGTCTTTCCGGTTCAGGAAAGACCTCGTTGGCTTTTGATACCCTATATGCAGAAGGACAACGGCGTTATGTTGAAAGCCTATCCTCTTATGCTCGTCAATTTCTTGGGAGAATGAATAAGCCTGAGGTGGATTCCATTTCTGCAATACCTCCCGCTATTGCAGTAGAACAAAAAACCTCAAATAATAATCCTCGTTCCACTGTTGGTACAATGACGGAAATATATGAATATATTAAACTATTGTACGTAAAAATTGGAAAAACATTTTCTCCCATATCAAATGAAGAAGTAAAAAGAGACTCGGTGACAAGCGTAGTTGATAAATTACTTTCCTTCGAAGAGTCTTCCAAGATGAATATCCTTTCTCCAATACACCTAAAAGAAGGACAATCCTTAGAGCAAAGACTAAAACTACTCTTAGAATTGGGTTATTCAAGAATAGAACATAACGGGAATATTCTGCAAATTGAGGATGTATTAGAGGATGAAAAATTTTTAAAGAATAATAAACCTAAAAAAGAAGATATATCCATACTCATTGATAGAGTAATCCTAAAACACGATGCCCAAGATATGTCTTTACGTCTTTCAGATAGTATTCATACTGCCTTTTGGGAGTCAGATGGAGAGGCAATTGTTGAGGTTAATGGCAAGAAAATATACTTCTCCAACCGCTTTGAAAAGGATGGAATGACATTTATTAAACCTTCGGAAAACTTTTTCTCTTTCAATAACCCTTATGGTGCTTGTTCTTCTTGTAGTGGAACAGGTTCCATTATTGATATTTCAGAAGATTTAGTTATAACAAACCCTAATCTCTCCGTTTATGAAGGGGTTGTTAATTGTTGGAGAGGAGAAATTATGAAGAAATTTAAGGAAGACTTCATAAATAAGGCAAATAAGATATTCCCCATTCATCGTCCCTACATTAAACTTTCAGAGAAAGAAAAAGACCTATTGTGGAATGGTGACAAAGAAATTGTCGGAATAAATCAATTCTTTCATATGTTAGAAAAGGAAAGTTATAAGATTCAATTCCGTGTTATGCTTTCTCGTTATCGTGGAAAGACAACTTGTCCAAAATGTAAGGGAACAAGACTTAGAGAAGATGCACAATATGTTAAAGTAAATGGAAAAAGCATAGTTGATCTTCTTTTAATGCCTATTGATGAACTTATAGTTTTTTTCAAAAACATTATTCTTTCAGACTATGAACTAAACGTTACTCAACGCCTACTAACAGAAATAAACCAAAGATTACAATATATGCAGGATGTTGGATTATCCTATCTAACATTAAACAGACAGGCTTCCTCTCTATCAGGAGGAGAAAGTCAAAGAATAGCTCTTGCAACCTCTTTGGGAAGTCCTTTGGTTGGTTCAATGTATATATTAGATGAACCCTCAATAGGCTTACATCCTAAGGATACAAACAGACTAATAAATGTTCTTCTTGCTCTTAGAGATGCAGGTAATAGCGTTATTGTTGTAGAACACGATGAAGAGATTATAAAAAATGCAGACTTCATAATTGATATAGGTCCTCTTTCTGGTAGCTTTGGAGGAGAAGTTGTTTTTAGTGGAAAATATTCCGACCTATTAAAAAACAAAACATCACTTACAGCTAAGTATATCAATGGAGAAATGTCAATACCCTATCCAAAAACAAGAAGAAAGTGGAAAGAAAAACTAATTATTGAACATTGTAATGAAAATAACCTAAAAGATATAACACTAACCCTTCCTCTAAATGTTATCTCTGTTGTATGCGGTGTTAGCGGCTCAGGAAAAACAACCCTCATAAAAAACATACTCTTTAATTCAATTAATGCCTATTTGGGAGAGGTTGTAGAAAATATTCCTAAATCCTCACCATTAAAAGGCTCAACAACTATGATAAAAAGTGTCCTATTAGTGGATCAAAATCCCATTGGACGCTCTTCAAGGTCTAATTGCGTAACATATTTAGGAGCTTTTGACGATATTCGTAATCTTTTTGCTCAACAACCTCTTGCAGAAAGAAGACATATAAAAGCAGGATTCTTTTCCTTTAATATAGAAGGAGGAAGATGCGACAAATGTAAGGGAGAAGGAGTAATTACAATACCAATGCAATTTATGGCTGATGTATTTCTTCAATGCGACAAATGTAAAGGAAGAAGATATAATGAGGATGCTTTGGAAATAAAATATAATGGAAAAAATATAGCAGATATTTTGGATATGAGCGTAGATGATGCCATTAATTTCTTCCAAAAGGATAGTCAAAACATAACAATGCGTATTGCAAATAAACTAAAAGCCCTTCAAAAGGTTGGTTTAGGCTATCTCCTATTGGGACAAAGCTCAACGACATTAAGCGGTGGAGAGGCTCAAAGAGTGAAATTAGCATACTACCTTTCAAAAGAGAACACCGATAAACCTACATTATTCATATTTGATGAGCCTTCAACAGGATTACATTTCTATGATATAGAAAAATTAAATATAGCCTTTGAAGAATTAATTGCATTGGGACATAGCATAGTTATAATTGAGCACCATCCCGATATTATAAAAATTGCAGATTGGATAATAGAATTAGGACCAAGTGGAGGGAAAAATGGAGGAGAGATAACATTTGAAGGAACCCCTGAGGATATGATTAAGAATAATAATACCCAAACAGGAGAATTTATTAGAGAGAAACTTCTATTACAATAAGCCAAATACATATAAACAAACAAATAAACATTATAATAAAATAAAGGATTATGAATGAAAAAAAGAATATAAAGATAGCCATATCGGGCGATTTAGGAAGTGGAAAGAGTGTATTGAGTAAAGCTCTGAGCAAAACTTTGGGCTTTGAGATTATTTCCATTGGAGTAATTCAAAGAGAACTTGCCTTAAAATATGGTATGGATGCTTTGGAGTTTAATAAATTTATGGAGACTCATCCAGAGATAGACCTTAAATGCGATGAAATGGTTAGAGAATATGGAAAAGAGGAAAGAGGATTAATTCTCGATTCAAGATTAGCTTGGCATTTCATACCAAATTCTTTTAAGATTCATCTATTAGTTGATAATAAAATTGCAGCAAAAAGAATATTTGAAGATAATATAAGAAAGAATGAAAAATATTCTTCCTTAGAGGATGCTGAGCAAAAACTTTTTGAAAGAAAACAAAGTGAAAGATTAAGATATAAAACTCTTTACAATGTTGATGTAGAAGATAGAGATAACTATAATTGCATTGTAGATACAACAGAAAAAACTCCCCAGCAAATATACAATATTGTAATTACCCAATATACTCTTTGGGTAAATAGGGAATAGAATATATGCCGAGATTTTTAAAAAAAAACTATCAATCTCCAAGTATATTACTACTACTTATTCAAAACATATAAGACAATTGTATAAATTCCGATTTTTTTTAACAAGAATTTTGGATTTTTTGACCCAATTTTAACATCATTTTATCAAAAAAAGCCCAAATTTTAACATTTTTTAACATTTTACTATAATTCTTCCCTAATATTGACATAAAAATTCACTAAATGCTTTTTAAGGTTAGCAAACAATTAATTATCAATACAATTTACCATAATTTTAATATGGTTTTTTCGTATTTTTACTATAAAAAACTAAATTCTAATCTCAATAAAAAAATATGAAGAAAGATTCAAATAAAACGCTGTTTTATTTTGCTAAAACGAAGAAATAATTTACTAAAACAGCGTTTTATTTTTCTAAAACAAGGTTTTATTTAGCTATAACAAACTAATAATAAAGCTATTATATGACCAACAAAAATAAAATAAGTATTAGGAGAATTTATTTATAGAGCCTCAAAAAGAAACTTTGTTTTGGCAAAGATACAAAATTATTTTCAAAAAAGCAAATGGCATTTTCCAATTTTGGATGTTCGGAATTTAACATTTGAAGGAAAAAATGTTAAATATTTTTTGAAATTACATTTTTCATATATCAAATCAATGGTATTCATTTCCTTGTAAAAATAATATTATACGCAAATAATGGTAATTTATATAAAAAAAACAATACTTACAAGGGGATAAATCCCCTTGTAAGTATTGTTTTGTGTAATTTCCTTTGCGGATTATCCCTATTGAATTAGGATAAATAAAAATTACTTGCTGACTTCCGCAAGGACTAATAAAAGCCTGTTGCCGACAAAATTTGGTTTTTATTGAATAATTTTTATACCTTTGTCCCCAACAAACAAGTAAAAAATATGAAAACCTCTAACACCCTTTTTCATAAACTATATTTCCTTTTTTTAAGGGCTAATATCCTTGTGCCGCATATTAAATATTTTCAATATATAATATACAAATAATTAGAATAATTATGAAAAAGTTGTTTTTAATTTTAATATTAACGGGATGTTGTTTTGCAACATCAAATGCACAAGTAGAAAAATTCTTTTCTTTTGAAGTAAATGCAAATACAAAGCATTTTTTTAGCAAATTTAGTACTGATCGTGGTTTATCTTTATTGGCAGCAGATAAAAGTAATTATGAAGTATCGTTTTTGCCTGCCTATAATATTGGAAGATTTAAATTCAGTATAGGACTATCTTATAGTTATTCCAATTATTATGATGTAACTCAAGGTTATTATAATCGTTCAGGGACAATAGATAATTATCAAT
>JAISIA010000028.1 GCA_031262295.1 Bacteroidales bacterium
ATTATTTTTTGAATAATATAAGGGCATTTTTAAAAGATAAAAGTGCATTTTTAAAGGAAAAATGCCGCAAAATGGGCAAAAAAAACCTCGTACAGCAGACTTAGAAAAATCAAAAATCACTCGTGCTGTACGGGGTTTTTTTTCCTCGTACAGCACACAATATCCTAAAATAGGATATTTTCATTTTGATTTTTTTATATTGTTTAATATTAAATCTTTAATATTTTTTATCCTCTATTTTTTATAGTTTTTTATTAAAAGTAAGTATAAAAAAATGTTAAATTACGGGACAACGGGACACTTATTTTATATAAAAAAGATTTTATATGAAAAACGAAAAACCCCGTACAGGAGGTCTGCTGTACGAGGTTTTTTGTGAAATTATAAAAAAGTTTGTAAAAATACTTGCCCGTTGTCCCGTTGTCCCGTGATTTTGGTGAAAAGTATTAAATTTAAAACTATAAATTAATACTATCTTTTCTTTTTACACACCAAAATCTATGATCATTATTCTTTTTGCGAGGAAATTCCATTTCTCTAAGAATTTGGGAAATCTTATTGGGTCTTAGGACTATTTTTGTATTACCTAAATAGTTCTCTATGTGATTTCTTATTTCTGTTGTGGTCATTTTTTCAAAATTGCCACAATTCATATCCTCTTGCGTTGGAACAAAGAAAAACTTCTTTATTAGTTCCTCCTCCTGTGAGGCAAGTGAAAACTCTTCATTATATTCCGCCCTCCTTTCTATCTCCTCTTCCTCTTCCCAAGAATGAAAACCTTCATTATATAGATGAAAAATTTGTGAATATAGCTTTTCGTGATCTATTGTAAGGTCTTGTGGAATAAAACCTGTAATTTCATGAACATAGAATCGTCTTTCTCCTTGTTCCCCTGTAAGAAAATGATACTGATTCGTTGTAGCACAGAATGATGCATTGCGAATATATTTTCTTTGATACTTACCATAAGCAGGTCTATCTGAAATAGAATCAATGGACAGAATGCTTTTTAATTGCGAAAAATCCTTATAGCATAACTTATCCAATTCATCAACATTTATAATACAACACCTTTCAACTTTTTCGCTAAGATCTTTATTATAAAATTCTAAATTATTATTCACATAGTAATCATTAACCAAAGATTTAGGGACAAGTTTCTTAAAAAACTTACTCTTACCCCTACCTTCCTTACCTGCAAGGACAAAACAAAACTGATTACAGACCTCATCCTCCATAACTGAGGCAACAAATCCTACCAACCATTTCTTTAAATCTAAATAGAAAATATCATTATATTTTACTGGAATCTTATCTGTTACTTCTTTAAGATAATCTTCTCCATCCCAAGAAGGTAGGGAATTGAAATATGCTCTAAAAGGGTTGAATTGCTCACATTCATCAGTTTCTAAAAGATAAAATATCTTGTATTTTGGAACCGTTGGATAGGTATTGGTTATGTATTTATAAATGCTGTTTCTAATAGGTTCATCCAATTGTTCAAAAATACCACTACCCTTTAATGAAACTTCATAACATTGTTTTACTGTATTAAAATGTATTATAGCTTTTTCTTCAAAAAGATCCTGTATCTTTTTATTTGTGACATCCCTATCCCTTGTATGTTTTTCTCCATTATTTTTTGTAGAAGTTTTTTTCCTACTATTTTTTACAATAGTATCTATCTCATCTGTTGGAAGAGAAAAATAGGTGCATAGAAATTCTCTTACATCCTTTATAGCATAACCATTTGTTCTGCATTGTTCTGTTAATAGAAAAGCAGCATTATTCCTATTACCTATAATATTTGGTTTTTTTGCAGAAATATGTAGATAGGTTCTAAGAATCTTATCCTTTGTTTCCTCCAAACAAAACTCTTGACATGTGGGATTATAATAAACATCCTTATCATAAGGAAGAAAACATAGGCGATTTACATTACTCCCCGAAGGGTCTAATTGAATGTAGTACTTTTTAAAGATGTAGGATGAAATAACTTGAAACCAAGCCTTATGGAAGTTATCCAATTCTTCAAAACGCTTACTATTTCCCCTTTGGTTTAGAATACTTATAGGGCTAAGAAGTTTTGGAAGTTTAATAATAAACTTTACGCCCAATTGAGAAGGTGAAATCATTGCAAGCAAACAAAATGGGTCCTTGCTTATTCTTTCCTTTACTCGTTTTGCCTCTTCTTCCGTAGGAAGATGATCTACATCGCAAACTAATAGGTTATTATACTTTTGGATGCACTCTTTTTTGTGCCCTCCAACTAATTCAACGGAAAAACATACAACAGGTAGTTGATGCTTTTGTTTAAGTTTTTTATACTCTTGTATAACTTCACTCTCTGTTAGATGAGAGTATTTTAGGGATTTTGTTTGAATCCTAACGACTACTTCGTCCATAGTCTTAAAAACGACATCTTTTGTCGTAATGCTATTAAGATAGCTAAGCCTTATAGGCGTAATTTCTGATAGTTGATTTGTATCCATATTCAAGTATTTTTGAATTGTGAATAATAAAAAAAATTAAAAAAAAGTTAATAAAAGGTTAATCTTGATATAAGGAAAAGATTTCTCCAAGTGCTCTATCTTCTTCTGCATCATAATATACGCCATCCAATAAGGCAGCAACTAAGAGGTTTAATTCTTCTTCGGAATAACGGGTTTTTCTTTTGTGTTTTTCGGTTTTAATACCTGCTTTTCGTTTTAATCTCCATAGAGTAGAAGGAGATATACCAAGAATTTTCAGAACATCATCCACAGTGTAGATGGGAATCTTTTTGTCATCTTTTTCATTAGGTGTCATAATATTTGTTATTTTAGAAAGAGAGTTAAAAACTTCTCTTTTAGTTAATAATCAGTATTTGTTAAATAAAAAAGATTTTCCGTATTGTTTTTATGATGCAAATTTATAAAAAAATATTTATATAACAAAATGATATAAATATAATTGATTAAAAAAATAAGAAAAAATATTGAAAAGAAAATAAAAATATAACTTATTGTAATATTTTATTAATAA
>JAISIA010000041.1 GCA_031262295.1 Bacteroidales bacterium
AAAAAAATAATTTTTTCCATTAAATTATAATACTAATTATATAAATAGCACTATAAATTATTATTTTTGAATAAATCTTCGCTTTGTAGCCAAGCGGCATTTATTTATCCTTGCAGAAGATGGATAGTATTCTTATGAATTTTCAAAAATTTTCCAGAAATTTTCCCTTGAAAAACCAGAGAAAAAGCAATAAAAACATAAGAAAAAACGCTTCCTTTAAGCAAAAGACAACAAAAAACACAGCGTTTTTATCTTTTTCCAGCATTTTTAAACTCCATTTCCTTGCAATATTCACGCACAATGGTAAGGCAAGAGGAAAAGAACGCCTGCATTTGGCATTATAACTTGCTGATAATGGTTTCAAGCATTCTGTCAATGAGAGGATTATATCTTTCAAAAATTGAAAAATTTTCTTTCCTATTTTGAATAATTGGATATAAATTAAAGAATTAATAAAGTAAAGAAATCCAATTTAAAGGCATACTAAAGCAAAAAAAAGAAAAGTAAGCATTAATAAAGCTTTTACAAAAAAAAGAAGCCCAATAAATTTTTATCTATTGAGCTTCTATAAGTGTTATTAAATAAGAAATTACAATATTTTTATCAATTCATCATAAGAGTATATTATTTTTTCTTACTAAATAAATTTATTTAGATAATATAATCTTTCCAGACTTTATTACCTTATTTTGTTTATTTGTTATTCTATAATAGTATGCTCCTGAGAAGAATTTTCTTGTATCAATTGTGGTTTTGCTATTATTTAATTCTTGTGATAGAACTTCTATTCCTTTATTATCATAAAGAGTAAAAGTAAGTGCTTCTTTATTGCTTAATTCACAATCAATAATTATATAATCCTTAGCAGGATTTGGATGAATTGTTATTTTATTTTCATTATTATCTGCATTTATTAATCCAGAATTAAAACATTGCTTTTTGAAACTATCTACTTGTCCATAAATAATGCCATTACTATTTACAATAAAAGGCTTAAAGAAATAGGTAGTATCACAAATAATACTATCAAAAGATATTTCATAGTTATAAACACCTTGTCCAGAAATAAAAGGAGTAGAAATAATATTGCATAAAGGATTATTAATATCCAATAAAGAAGAATCACTTTTAATATAAACAATTCCCAAACTATCAGGCAAAGGATAGCCTAAATCCAAAGGAAATATAGAAATATTCATTGAAGAAGTAATTTCATTATATTCAGCATTAGTTGCCTCAACAATAGCATCTCTACTATAAACTAAGGTATCTAATATTGGAAAGATACAAATTGTACTAAATGTAGCAGAAACTGGTAATCCAACCGTACCTGATGGTGTTTCTGTACCCCAAGTAGCTCCTAACTGAGTAAAATCTTCCCAAGGAGTATCTTTATCATTATGATTTTGTGTTCCACTTGGAAATTCTGTTACAGAACATGAGTCATTTGTTCTTATAGCTCCTATTAATGGATAAGTTAAACATATATCAGTACCTAAATAAGGAAATGTTACAGATGCATAAAATTTTGATGAGATCATAAATATTGTTGAATCAAAAAAAAGTTCTTTATATGTATTGTCCCAGTAATCAGGATTAGGTTGAACTACCCTAGTTGTATCATATCTTACTTGAGCCAATACATTAAAATTAGAATCTCTTATTTGAAAATAATAAAAACTATCAGGAATATTTTCTTTATCACATGTAATTCTAATGCCATTAGGATAATAAGATCCCATTATAGCTACACCTTTTATTGAGATTACAGAATCTATAAAATATGGTTGAGCAAAAGCTGAAAGATTTGAATAAACAGGTGTAGAATCACTAAAAATAGTTTGTATTGTATCCATATGACACACCATTCCATTAGAAACGCCATTGCCGCCAGGAGTATATTGTCCCCATAGCCAATCTTCATCATCAAATAATGGTAAAGAATCACAACCATTCTGAAATATCTCAGGAAGCAACCAACTATCAAAGTGCTCAGGCGGCCAAGGACCACTTATAAAACCATTTTCATATATTACATATTGACTAAATATTAAATTTGAATAAATAATGAAGCTAATTAATAATATTGTTTTTTTCATGATTTATTTTTTTTAATTATTGACAAATAATATTAATATTTTGTGAATATCCTTGTGCATGTCTTTGCCACCAATTAAAACGAGCTTCTTGAGGAGTTGTAATTGACTGTAAAGGTGAAGGATTAATTATAAAATCTCTGTAATGCATAGATGTTGAATCAATGGCATAACAATCATTAGGTAATATGTGTAAAGGATTAACTTCAAATGTATTGATATTAATATTATGTTCAATACCTGTTATTATAATCTTTTGTAAATTATTTTTTGTAAAAGAATTAAATAATATATTAGTTGGTGGAAAATATATATGTGCAAAATCATTCAAAAAACTATGATTAATAAAATCTATATCAATTACAGAACTTGTTGCATTAGGAATCATAGGAAAATATCCTAATAAAAGAAGTTTATAATGATTAGGATTAATACTATATAGCATTAAATCTTTAAGAGAAAAATTTGCAGCTATACTATTTCCATCAAATAATATTTCATCAATTATTGCTGCTTGTGGATTATATATATCTATTTTAAATACATTTATTTCTTCAAAAGAACCAATATTATTTGTCATAATACCTGCTACTGCAATGAATTTATAAGTTAAAGAATCTGCAACTAATGGTTCTGTAAAAAACATATTTATTGAATTAGGTATTATATTATAAGAACCTGCATTATTAAATGGATTAGATATATCAAATTGTCTAACACCTAAAATATTTGGAAGTAATGTGCTTCTTCCAACAACAAAAGCTCTATTTATTGGATTATTTGGATTAGTGTAATCTTGTTTTATTATAATATCATCGAAGATTTCATTTGCATTTGGAGCAGGAAAAACAAGTGATATATGAGCAGCATCATCGGAATAAAAAAAACTCTGTTCAAAATGATCTTTTCCTATTCCACAAATAATGGTATTATGAGTATTAGGATCTATGCAAATTTCAATTTTATCCAAAGATAACATAGGTTTAGTATCTCTAATATAATATGATTGATTTACAAATAAGTCTTGCAAACTTGCGTAAGCAATAAATCCTGCAGGAGATCCAGTAAAAGGAGGCACAATACTTCCACAGAACCATATAGTATTATTAAATATTTTGAAGTCTTTAACGACATCCGATAAAACTAATGTTGTTTGGTAAGCAGTATTGTTATTTCCAGTAATAAGATAAAAGCTATAACTGCTTGAATCTTTTGCTTGTGATAAAACAATTAAAGTATCTGTATTCCATTGCTGGACTTTTTGAGTATAAACACTACCCGAATCAGACAATCGTTTTAAAACGCTTTCCATATTTGGAATTTGACCAAAAGCATTAATAACTATTGTAATTAATGCAAAGAAAATAATTATTTTTTTCATTTTTTAATATTTTTTCATTTTAAAATTTAATTAATTAAAGTTTTTTCATTTATAATTTTTATTTATTTTTTCTGTTTTTTGGACAAAACTTATTTTTACACAAAATAAGCCTTGCCCATTATGGTGCTAAATTTGTTTTGCACAAAAAGAATATGCTTTTTAAATGTATAAATTGATTTAATATAAATTCTTTATTTGATAAGATACATCTTAATGTATAGGAGTACGTATGTGGCACAAGGATACTAGTCCTTTTAAAAAGGAAGTAAAGTTTATGAAGAAGAATACTAATGAATTTCATAATTTTTACTTTTTTATTGGAAACAAAATTATAAAATTTATTCAATAGAAACCAAATTTTTTAACAATTTTTTAATCAAATTAAAATTTAATAGTCGGCAACCAACTTTTATTTTATCCTAATTCAATAGGGATAATCCGCAAAGTGAATTTAAGTAAAATAACCAATAATAAGGGGATTTATCTCTTTTCCCGTATTGTTTCTTTATATAAATTACCATTATTTGTGTATAATATCATATAGACAAGAAGATGAATACCATTGTTTTGATATATGAAAAATGTAATTTTCAAAAAATATTTAACATTTTTTCATTCAAATGTTAAATTCCAAATTTCAAATTTCAAAATCGCCGTTTGCATTTGTAAAATATTTTTTGTATCTTTGCCAAACAAAGTTTCTTTTAAGGCAAAAGACATATAAATTTCCCCACAACTTATTTTTATTTTTGATTACGATATAATAGCTTTATTATTAGTATATTATCTTTGAATAAATCTTCGTTTTAGAAAATTAAAACGAAGATTTAGAAAATTATTTCTTCGTTTTAGCAAAATAAAACAGCGTTTTATTTGAATTTTTCTTCGTTTTTTTCTGAAAAAATAAGGTTTTGAGTTTTTTAATTAAAAATCGGGGAAAACATGTTAAAATTTGTTTTGATTATATTGATAATTAATAATTTGAAAAGTTGAAATTTCGTTAGGAAAAACAAAGGTCGGTTGCCGACAAATTTTGAATGAAATGTTAAAAAATGTTAAAATTTGGGCAAATTTTGATAAAATTATGTTAAAATTGGTCAAAAAAAGGGGCGAAGAATGTTAAATATTTTTGAAAATATAATATTTTAGGTCTTTAATTTGTGGAGTTGATTGTTGGTTATTGTATTTACATAAAAATTATCCTTGTTTTATAAAAAATAAAACAGCGTTTTAATTTTCTAAGATTATTAATGTATAAATGTAATACCAGACTTCCGCAAAGACAAAATAAAGGTCGGTTGTTGACAACCAGACTTCCGTTAGGAAAATTAAAGGTCGGTTGCCGACGAATAGGGATTTTTGGTTTTTTAATATAGGTATTAGATTTTTTTTAGTGGAAAAAATGTACATTTGCAAATGGTTTTATAGTTAAAAAATAAATAATAAAAAAACAAATATTATGAGAGAAAAGATTGTAGCAGGAAATTGGAAGATGAATCTATCTTTTTCTGAGGCAGAAGAATTGATTGAGGACTTAATTGAGAAGTTAAAAAAGGAGGCTATTGAAAATAAAACAAAGATTATCCTTTGTCCTTCGTTTGTATATTTGGAACTTGCAACAGATTTTGCACAAGAGGGCTATTTTGAAGTAGGTGGTCAAAATGTTTCTCAATACAAGGGCGGAGCATATACAGGAGAGGTTTCCTCAGATATGCTTTTATCCATGAGAGTTTCCTATTGTATAGTGGGGCATAGCGAAAGAAGAAAGTATAATAATGAGACAAATAAGGATATTTTAGAGAAGATAAACCAACTTTTAGAAAACTCAATAAAGCCAATTTTTTGTTGCGGAGAAGAGTTAAAGGATAGGGAAGAAGGAAATCACTTTGAGGTTGTTAAAAAGCAGCTTGAAGAGGGACTATTTCCACTAAATGAAAGTGAGATACAAAATGTTGTAATTGCATACGAGCCAGTTTGGGCAATAGGAACAGGGAAAACAGCAAGTGTGGATGAGGCTCAACAAATGCACAGCTTTATAAGAGAAAGATTAAAGGAGAGATATAATGAAGAAATTGCTCAAAACATATCCATATTATATGGAGGTAGTTGCAATAAAAACAATGCTAAGGAACTTTTCTCTTGCAAGGATATTGACGGAGGCTTAATTGGAGGAGCATCCTTAAAGGCTGAGGATTTCTTTGCCATAATTAAATCTTTCTAAGTATAACATACTTATTGGAAATTCCCTACTTATTTATGTAATAATAAGAATAGAAAAATATGAATTATATAGAGGTAGAAGTAAGACTAAATATTATAGATATATATTCAGAGGTATTAAAGACACTACTTGCAGATATTGGTTTTGAAAGTTTTGTTGATACCGATAATGGCTTTTTTGCTTATTGTCAAGATAGGCTTTTTGATAGGCAATTTATGGATTCTACAATAAATAGTTTTATTAGCAATAATGATAATGTTAAGGTAGAGACAAAAATAAAAGAGATAGAACAAGAGAATTGGAATGCCACTTGGGAGGAGTCTTATCCTGCTGTTTTGGTTGATAATTATTGTTATATAAGATCAACCAATCATCCAAAGATTGATAATGTTCAATACGATATACTAATAAATCCCAATATGACCTTTGGAACTGCACATCATCCAACAACATTTCAAATCATACAACTTCTAAAAGAGGAAGACCTTTTGGGAAAAAGCCTTATGGATATGGGAACGGGGACAGGAATTTTGGCAATATTAGCAAATAAAAAGGGGGCATCCTACGTTGAAGCAATAGATATAGATAGTTGGGCAGAGGAAAATGCCAAAGAAAATGCCAAATTAAATCACTCTGATATAATAGTACGCTTGGGAGATGAGAGGCTGTTGGACAAAATGTATGATGTTTTTATTGCAAACATAAATAAGAACATAATTTTGGAGAATATGAAAACATATTGCAAGCATATAAATAGGGGAGGTGTTTTTATTTTGAGTGGATTCTATATTGATGATGTTTCTTCTATTGTTAAGGAAGCTGAAAAATATGGTTTTATTTTGAAAAAACAATTGGATAAAGACTCTTGGGCAGCAATTAAATTAATTAATGTTAAATAGATGAAAATTAAATTATATATCCTTATTTTTATATCCTTATTTAGTGTTTTTGAGGTCAGCGGTCAAAGATTTAAGGCTTTTTCTAATAATCAAGACACTTACATTGAAGAATTGACAGACTTTTATCGCTCCGATGTAAATATGAAAAAGGATAAGCAAAAGCAGTTTGAGCAACTCTTAGTTGAGTATGCCTCAATATGGAATGCTATGCCAGTGCAACAAAAAAAGGATGTTATGCAACTATCCAATGAAATGCTTCAAAAAAGAATACGTCCTTCAACGGGATTTTATGATTTTATTGAAACGCAGGTTGCATTTTACAAAACAAAACAAAGCCCCGAAAGTTTTAATCAATGGTTTAAAGGTTTGCAATGGACAATTAAGTCCTCTACATTAAACGGATTCAATAATGCAGTTTCTTCTTCCTTGAATTTGGTTAAAAATAACCTGCTTTATTCTACTTCATTAATTTCTTGGAGTGTTAAACACAATGGATATTCTATAAGAATAGATGAGCAAAGAGGACCTTATGTTGATTTTACTTCTGAAATTGATTTAACCTATTCCTCAAAAAAGGATGAAAATACCATATATTCAACAAGGGGAAGGTTCTATATAGTTGAACAAGTCTTTGAAGGAGAAAAGGGAAGGGTCAATTGGGAGAGAGTGGGGTTAAATAAGGATGATGTTTATGTTGAATTATCAAAATATAATGTTTCATTAAAGCGAGCAAGTATATTTGCAGACTCTGTTCTTTTCACAAATAAGGAATATTTTTCTCATAAGCTGCAAGGTAGTTTTGAAGATCAATGTTCAGATAAGGTAATTCAATCATCTTTTCCTCGCTTTTATTCCTACAAAAGAGAGGAAATAATTAAGAATATATTTGAAAACGTTGATTATGTTGGAGGATTCACTCAACAAGGAGGAAAGTTTTTAGGCTCAGGAGATGAAAAAGAACCTGCTGAATTGGTATTTTCCAAAGAGGGAAAGGTGTTTTGTAGAGCAAAGGCATTAGTTCATCCATTTTCACAAGAGGGTATAGCCTCCTTAAATTGCCAAGTGACCTTTTATATCAATAATGACTCTATTTATCATCCGGGCTTACTTATGCGATATAATAAATCCACAAGGGAGATAGCTTGTATTAATAATAAGGAAGGAATATCTGCAAGTCCTTGGGTTGATTCCTATCATGCAATAGATATATATACTGAGGCTGTTTATACGAAATTGGATGACCATACAATAGAATTTACTTCCATAAAAGGACCTTCTAATAGTGTTTCTTTTGCTTCCTTTGAATCAAACAACTACTACACCCAATCAAAGTGGGATAAGATTCAAGGAATAGATGAAACAAATCCAATATATAGAGTAAAGGCTTATGCGGATAAATATAAGACGAGGCAAATTAGAGTAAAGGATTTTGCCAAATTTATTTCTATGGACCAAACTCAAGCAGAGGTTCTCCTTATTCGTTTAGCCATAAATGGATTTATAAATTATGAGTCTTATAGAAAAACAGCCATAGTTAAGGATAAAATATATGATTATATAAAGGCTTATACCAAAAAACAGGATTATGATAATATAAGATTTGTTTCCTCAACAAAGAAGGAGCCAAATGCTGTATTGAACATATTTGATATGGATTTAAGGATGAATGGCATTGAAACCTTCTCTCTATCTGATACACATTTTGTCAATATAGCACCGATTAAGGGACAAATTGTAATGAAAAAAAATAGGAGCTTTTCATTTGATGGGAAGGTAAGTGCAGGAAGGTTTAACCTTGGAGGGGAAAACTGCTACTTTGATTATGAAAAATTTGCTCTAAAACTTCCAAAGGTAGATTCATTAGCTTTCTTTGTTCCGCTTTTTGAAGATACTAATACCATTACAAAGATAAAAACTCCGCTTTGTGATTTGGTTTGTGAAATATTAATTGATGATCCAAACAATAAAAGTAGTATAAAAAGAATACAGGGCTACCCTATGCTATCCTCTTTGCAGGAATCATACGTCTATTATGACCAAACAAAGATTCAAAATGGAAGTTATTTAAGAGATAAGTTCTACTATAAATTGGAGCCTTTTAAGATAAAAGACCTTATGACCTTTAAGGTGGATAGCGTTCAATTTACTGGCGTTTTGTATAGTGGGGGAATATTTGCAGATATAAAAGAACCATTGGTTGTAATGAAGGATTACTCTTTGGGATTTATAATTCAAACTCCTCAAAAAGGTATGGCAGCTTACGGAGGAAAGGGACAATACTATAATAGGATAGATTTATCATTGCAAGGCTTATTAGGGGCAGGTTATTTGGAGTATTTAGCTTCCCGAACCGATTCAAGAATGTTTGTTTTTCTTTTAGACTCCATGTATAGTGAGAATGACAAATTCCTTTGTGAGAATAGCAGAAACACACTCTTCCCAGAGGTTAGTGTAGGAAAAAGTTTTGAAAAGTGGTATCCTTATTTGGATTCAATGATAGTTGAACAAAGAGCAGAACCTTTTGCAATGTATAAGGCAGAGGCATTTCATAGCGGAGCATTAGCTCTTTCTCCAAAAGGATTAATAGGATGGGGAGAAAATAATTCAAATCAAATGAAGGTTTCTTCCTCACTTTTTAAGTTTTCACCCCTATCTTATAGCTGCGATACTTCATCCTTTACTTTAAAAACTTTGGATGGAGAAAACATAGCCTTTGTAGCAAATTATGTAAGTAGCAGGGTAGATGTTCCAGATCAAGGTAAGTTCCGTACATTAGAAGGATTGCGTCTTTGCGATATTCCATATATGCAATATAATTGCCAAATAGATGAAATTACTTGGAAGAATAAGGAAAAGCAATTAGAATTACAAAAAGTGGATAGTACAAATAATGATGCTATATTCTCAAAAGGTATTAGGGAATTAGTTGATTTGGATATAGCAGGAGCAAAATTTACTTCAACAAATCCTCTACAAAAGAATCTTTCTTTTAAGGCTTTGCTTCCTTCAAACTTAGATTTAACAACAAATACTCTAACAGTGGGTGGAGTTCCACTAATTAAAAGTGCAGATGTTGCAATAAAACCTCCTTTAAATTCTGTTAAGATACATCCCGGAGCACAAATGGATACAATAGATAATGCAGAATTATTGATGAATGTAACAAATAAATTGCATTTATTTTCTCCTGCAAGAGTTGCAATATTTTCTTCTGAATTGTATTCTGCAAATGGATACATAAATTATATTGATGAAGAAAACAAAAAGCATTCAATATTTATGTCAAACATATCCCCTAATCCTATTTCTTCACAAGCAAAAGGAGAAATTTTTAGAGAAAATGCCTTAGAATTAAATTCGGCATTTAATTTCTATGGTTCGGTTCAAATTAATGCAAAAGACACAAATTATTTTTTTGATGGGGGAGTGCAGCTAAGACATAATTGCAATGAGGAACTTGCTTGGATAAAATTTAATTCACAAATTGACCCAAAAAATATAGTTATCCCTATATCGGAAGCTCCACTTTCTATGGATAATCAAAGAATAACGGCATCATTACAATATAATAAAAGAAATATGGAGCCATATTCTGCCTTTTTAACCTTAGATAAGGATACTGACAATACGTTTATGAGGCAAAAAGGCTACCTTGTTTTTGATAAGACGAAGAATAGGTATGTAATTGCTTCAAAGGAAAAGATAGAAAACTTTAATGAGGGGAAAGGAAATTATATGACTATGGATAAAACCTCTTGTCAAACTAAGGCAGAAGGAGCAATAGATATTGGATTTAATAAAAAGGGTGGAGTTATTGTTGATAATTATGGCACAATAGATATAAATAATAAGAAAATATCAGCAGATATTAATATGTCTTTTGGTTTGAGGTTTCCATTTAATCAAAAGGCATTAGATTATATGGGAGTAGAATTATATGAAGATATGAATCTTTCTCCTATTGAGTTTGAAACATCAAAATATAAGGACCAATTAATAGATAAATTCAAAGATAGGGGAGAGGAATTATATGAAGATTTGGCAGCAGTTGGAGAATGGGAAACAATTCCAAAAGGAATGGACTACACACTTTATTTTTCAAATGTATCACTACAATGGGATAATGTTCTAAATTCCTATGTCTCTTATGGGGATGCAGAATTGAGTATAGTGGGAAAATATCAGGTGAATAAGAAAGTAAGAGCCAAGATTCAACTTCTTAGAACCTCTATATCAAATGAAATAAAAATATATATAGAGGCAAATCCCGACCATTGGTATTTCTTCTATTATAATGGTGTTTCTATGAGTGTGTCGTCTTCCTCTGAGATATTCAACGACTATATAAAAGAAACTCCAAACAAAGAGAGGGAGTTTAAGACAGAAGATAAGAAGATATTCACTTATAGGCTTGCCCTACCAAATGAAAAGAGAGAGTTTATAAGAAAACTTGAAAAGATAGAAGATATACAAGAAGAAGAATAGGAGTAAAAAAAATAAACTAAAAAGATAAATAAGCAATATAATGACTATAATAGACTATACAATGTTAGTAATA
Source organism: Bacteroidales bacterium (assembly GCA_031262295.1). GTDB lineage: Bacteria > Bacteroidota > Bacteroidia > Bacteroidales > P3 > UBA10566. Next base: position 11,156 of record JAISIA010000041.1, read on the forward strand.
GGAGGTATTTTTGCCTATTTAATAGGTTCTATACCCTCCTCTGTTTGGATAGGACGTTCCTTTTATGGTATTGATGTAAGAGAAAAAGGAAGCAAGAATGCAGGAGCCACAAATACTATAAGAACTCTTGGATTACTTCCCGGGTTATTTGTTCTTGGTATTGACGCCTTCAAAGGATGGTTTGCCGTATATATAGGAAATTTCTTTGGAAGGTTCTATACCGATTTATGGGGTAGTGTTTCAGGAGCAGAATACCTAACCTACTATAAGCTAATCTTAGGTATAATTGCAGTAATTGGGCATGCCCTTCCAATATATGTAGGCTTTAAAGGAGGAAAAGGAGTTGCAACAATGCTTGGTGTTGTAATTGGACTTTTTGATCATCTACTCCCTCTAATACTTGCAATATTTGTTGTCACCTTTGTTTTATCCAAATACATATCATTAGCATCCATTGTCACCTCTATTGCTTTCCCAATACTATATTCAACTTGTGGAAGATTATTAAACTATAATATGTATGTGCCTCTTCTAATCTTTACCATATTAGTTGCAATATTCATTCCATATACGCATAGAAAAAATATAAAAAGACTAATAAACCACACAGAACCTAAGTTTAGATTTAAAAAGACGGTGGATGAATAAATTGTTTTTATAGAAAGAAAATATAGATAAGGCAAAAATAGAATATATAACCATTAATAAGAAACAATAATATTAAAATATAAATCATGAAAAAGACAATATTAATTATGTTAGGTGCAACATTACTTTTTGGAAGTTGTGGTAAAAAGGATAATTCCATAGAAGAAAATCCTCTAATTATGGATTGGAATACTCCATTAGAAACTCCACCTTTTGAAAAAATTAAACCATCTCATTATTTGCCTGCTTTTACTTATGCAATGAAAGAGCACAACAAGGAAATAGAAGAGATAATAAACAATAAGGAAAAGCCAGGTTTTGAAAATACAATTGTAGCTTTTGATAATAGCGGAGAAATTCTATCAAAGGTCTCTGGAGTATTTTTTAATATGACAGAGGCAAAGACTTCTGATGAAATGGCAAAGTTGGAAGAAGAGATAGGACCACTTGTTGCTAAGCACTCCGATGAAATCCTTATGAATGAAAAATTCTTTGAAAGAGTAAAGAAGGTTTATGATAATAGGGATAAAGAAAACTTAAATCAAGAGCAAAAAATGCTTTTGGACAAGATATATAAACGCTTTGTACGTTCAGGAGCTCTTCTAAAAAAGGACAAACAAGAAGAACTGAAAAAGATAAATGAAAAGATAACCACCTTAGAGGCTAAGTTCTCTTCCAATGTTCTAAAAGAAACAAAGGCTTATATGCTTGTAATAGACAATAAGGAAGATTTAAAGGGACTACCTCAATGGTTGGTTGATAATGCCAATGCAACAGCAGAGGAAAATGGTAAAAAAGGAAAATGGGTATTCACCTTAGACAACCCTTCTGTGTTTCCATTTTTGCAATACTCTGAGAAAAGAGATTTAAGAGAAAAGATATTTAAGGCAAAGAATAATCGTTGTAATAATGGTGGGGAAACAGATAATAAAGATATTATTAAAGAATTGGTTTATCTAAGAGCTAAAAAGGCAGAACTTTTAGGCTATAAAACTTTTGCTGATTATGTTTTGGAAGAAAGAATGAATAAGACTCCAAAAGAAGTATTCTCATTACTTGAAGGACTTTTGGAACATTCAATACCTATTGCAGAAAGGGACGCAAAGCAACTTGAAAAACTCTTAGATAAGGATGAAAAGAATGCAAAATTACAAGCGTGGGACTGGACCTACTATTCCGAAATTTTGAAAAAACAAAAGTTTAACTTTGATGAAGAACAAACCCGTCCATACTTTGAAATAAATAATGTTCGTCAAGGTTGCTTTGATGTAATAGAAAAACTATATGGTCTAAACTTTACTTATAGAAAAGATATTTCAGTCTATGAAGAAGATGTTATGGCTTTTGAAGTAAAAAATGAAGAAAACAAAACAGTAGGCGTACTCTACTTTGATCCTTTCACAAGAAACTCCAAACGAGGTGGTGCTTGGTGTACAGAATTTAGGGGTCAATACATAAAAGATGGCAAAAACATAATACCACTTGTAAGTGTATGCTTCAATTATGCTAAAAACTCTAAGGGAAGAACAACTCTAACAGCAGAAGAAGTCTCAACAATATTCCATGAAATGGGTCACGCCATCCATTGTCTGCTTTCAAATTGTACATATAAATCCACAGCAGGCACAAACGTCCCTATGGACTTCGTTGAACTGCCTTCACAAGTCTTTGAACACTGGACAAAGCAGCCAGTAGTCTTAAAGATGTTTGCAAAGGACGAAAAGGGACAAACAATCCCTGACTCCCTACTTAATAAGATTGAAAAGGTAGGCTCTTACGATGTTGGATATGCAATGAGTGAACGTTACGCTGCAGCTTACTTAGATATGGAATACCACATTCTTTCTTCTAAGGATAAGATTGAAGATGTAAATCTTTTTGAAAAGAAAGCTATGGAAAAAATACATCTTCCATACAACATACCTCCAAGATACCGTTCAACATATTTTAATCATGTTTTCGGAGGAGAATATGCTGTTGGATACTATTCATACGTTTGGTCTGAGGTTTTAGATGCTGATGCATTTGATGCTTTTTTGGAAACAGGGGATGTATTTAATAAAACAATTGCAGATAAGTTCAAAAACGAGATACTCTCAAAAGGAGGAACTGATGACGCAATGACACTCTATAAGAATTTTAGAGGTAAGGCTCCTTCTATTGATGCACTTTTGAGAAACAACGGAATAAAGTAGATGATAGAAGAGAGTAGCTTAGTTGTCTATAAAGCCTCAGCTGGAAGTGGTAAAACCTTCAACTTAGTATTGGAATATGTCTTTTTACTTATAAATAACCCAAAGGCATATAAAAATATATTGGCTGTCACTTTTACAAATAAGGCGACAAAACAAATGAAACAAAGAATCCTTTTTGAGCTATATTCAATAGCTTCCAAGAAGGATTCTTCTTTTTTTAAAGCCCTCGTAGATAAAATTAAAGAATCAAATAAAGAAAACGAAGAAAAAAAAATTGAAGACAAAATAAGAGAAAAAGCAAAGGAAGCTCTAACAAATATAATTCACGACTATTCCTACTTCAATATAATGACAATTGATGCCTTTTTGCAAAAAGTGATGAGAACACTTTCAAAAGAATTGGGCGTTGGCACTAATTACAATCTACTAATTGACCAAAAGGAAATAATAGAAAAGGCAATAGATAAACTAATTGAAAAAACAGGAGAGGATAAGGAACTTCTTTCTTGGTATATTAAGATTTTAGATGAAAAAATTGAAGAAGGAAATAATGTAAATATAGAAAAAACACTTATAGAATTTAGCGAAAACTTAGAAAAGGAAACCTTTAAAACTCTTGAAAAAGAAATTAAACAAATTTCAATTGAAGATTTTTCTTCATTTAAAAAAGAAGGAAAGAGAAAAGAAAAAGAGATAATAGATAATTTTCAAATGTTCTCTGATGAATTTGCAAATAAAATTTCATCAGAAAACCTAATGGTTGAAGATTTCATTTATGGAGAAAAAGGAATAGGGGGAGCAATACTATCTTTACCAAATAACATAAAAGATGGTAGCCAAACGAAATCCTTTAATGAAAAACCAAGAGTATTAAAAGCAATAGAGTCGTCTCAAAATTGGTTTTCTAAGAAAAATGCAACAGAGAATAATATATCCTTAGTTGAAACTTATCTTTTGCCCTTATTAAATAGGATAATTAAATACTACAATGATAATATGCCCCTATTAAAAGCATATAGGGCAACCCTACCTTATATAGACAATATTAAATTATTGCAAGATATAGCAAAATATAGGGATGATATATCTAAGGACGAAAACGTCTTTTTGTTATCTTCAACAAGTAAATTACTATCCGATATAATCCAAAACGATAATAATTCCGATATTTCATTTATATACGAAAAAATAGGTACAACCTATTCCAACATAATGATAGATGAGTTTCAAGATACCTCTATCCTAAATTGGAAAACCCTAAGTCAATTGGTTAAGGAGTCAATTGATAATGGTAATAAAAGCATAATTGTTGGGGATGTAAAGCAATCAATATATCGTTGGAGAAATGGAGACTGGAATATATTAAATAATATTGAGGAAGAATTGAAATACGATAATGTATTCAATCAAAGAAGACTTATAAATACTAAGGAGCTAAATACAAATTATAGAACTATGGGAAATATTGTTGAGTTTAACAATAGTATATTCTCCAAAAGTGTATGTGATTTTGCCGAAACAACCTCCCTTTTGCTTGATGAGCAAAGAGAAAAGCTAAAAAATATATTCTCTAATTCAAAACAAGATGTGCCCCTCTCTGCAAAGGATAAGGGAGAGGTAAGATGTTTTTTCGTTAAAGGCAATAATCAAAAAGATTATATTGATAATATAAAAGCAAGATTAAAAAATGAGATTGACTATTATTTAAATGACTTAGGATATAATCCTTTTGATATATCAATACTTTTTAGAAGAAAAAACTATCTTAAAGACTTTGCATTGTTTCTTTCAGAACAAGGATATAAGGTGATTTCTGATGAAGCCTTCTTATTTAATTCCTCACAAGCAATAAACCTAATTATAGACGGATTAAAGTTTATAGACAATAACAATAATACTATATCAAAATATAGGTTAGAACAATATATTGAAAAAAATAAATTAGATCTTTCTTTACTTAAAAACACCATTGCTTTAAGAGAAAAATCCCTATTTGATACAATCCTTTTTATAATTAATTCCTTGTCTTTGGAAAAAGAAAAAGACCAAGAGGCATTTATTACAGGCTTTTTGGATGAGGTTTCTCTATTCTTACAAAGAAATACTGCTGATATACCCGCTCTACTTATATATTGGGAGGATGTTTTAAAGGATAAGACAATATCAATTAGTGAAAACTCCAATGCCATACGTTTAATTACTATTCATAAGGCAAAGGGTTTGGAATACCCAATTGTGATAATACCTGAAATTAATTGGGATATTACAAAGACAAGTGATAAGTTATGGATAGAAAATAAGGAATTGCCTATTTCTAAACAAGAAGGAGTAAATACTATAAGTGCATTATATACCAAATTATCCGACATAAAAAACTCTGTCTTTAATGATAACTATCAAAAAGAGATTTTCCAGCAAGTGGTTGATAATATAAATGTGCTTTATGTTGCTCTAACTCGTCCAAAGAATGCCTTATCCATTATAGGAGTTATTAATGAAAAGGTTGCTTCAAGTTTTGATATAGAAGAAATAAAAAATGTTTCACAACTGTTATATAAGGGTGTTGTTGATAATAAATTATTAAGTGAAAAAACCATTTATGGGGAAAATGAATTGTTTTTTTGGAATAATGTTTCTCAAAAAAAGGAGGATTATAAAAAGGAGGAAGAGAGCAAGAAAAAGGAAGAAAATATTTTTGATGTAAATTTAAAACCAATAGATGTTTCTTTGCATTTTTCCAACAAAAACATAAGATATGCCCAAACAAAGATGGCAGAACAATTCTTAAAGACCCTGTCAGAGGATGATGATGAAAGCAAGAAAAAGGAAGATAATAAAAGAACAAAAGGAATAGTCTTTCATAATATTTTATCTAATATTCATACAAAGGATGATATTATTAAGGCGGTGGATATAGCAATAAATGGTGGAGAAATTAAAAAAAATGAGAGGAAAGAATACTTGGAAAAGATAGAGAATATACTTTGTTGTGCAGAAAAATACAATTGGTTTTCTAATAAGTATGAGATATTAAATGAGATTGATATAGTCTTTATGGAAAAGGATGCAAAAGATAACGAAGATAAGGTTGTGGTTAAGCGTCCTGATAGAATAATTATGGATAAGGAAAATAATGAGGTAATAATAATTGATTATAAATTTACAAATTTCTATTCTCTATCCCAAAACAATAAGGAGCAAATAAAAAAGTATGAAAAACAAATATTACAATACAAATCCTTAATAAATTCTATGGGTTATAAAAATGTAAAAGCATACCTTTGGTTTATAGATTTTGCTTATGAAGAATATTCTAAAATATTATCAGTATAAACTTCCTAAATTTTTATACATCCTTTTCCCTTCTTCCTACACTTTTTACCAATACCAATTTTCTAAAAACATAGTTTCAATCCTCACAAAAGCCAGTCCCCACCATACAACTTTTGAAATCATAATGCCAAAATCTCAAAAAACAGAACTTTTTTAACATTTACAACCCCAAAAATCACCAAATTTTAACATTTCATCCTCATAAAAAACACAAAATTTGACGAATTTTTAACATTTCACTCAATTTTTGTCGGCAACCGACCTTTGTTTTTCCTAACGGAATTTCAACTTTTCAAATT
>JAISIA010000042.1 GCA_031262295.1 Bacteroidales bacterium
TCTTCTACATTACCTGATACAATGAATTTAAGTATAGATAAAAACACTGTTGTGAATTTCATATACGATTCCACTTGGAGAGAAGGTTCTTGGATTAATGCAGGAGATAGCGTTCTTGCTCGAAGCCCTAATATGGAATATCCATTTACATACGTCTTCCCAGAAGATTATCAATATAATCAAGATACAGTAATAAGAATTTTAAATCCTATTCAATCAAGACTATTCTTTATCACTACAAAAGGATTATATGTTTGTTCAAATATAAATGATTATATGGCATCCCCACTTGGAGGTTCAATAACACCAATATCAATGGTTAGACTATACGATACAAAGAAATTTGCAAACGTTCCAACTGAAAATCTCCATTGTTTAGCAATAACAGATGATGGAAAGACATTATTTGTTTCAGCAGATAAGGTTGGTGCAGTAGCAGATACATCTTTCTTATATCGTTTTGACCTTTCTTCTTTTGATTGGCAACATTCAAGTAATGCAATTGCTATGACACCAGAGATATTAACTTTCCCAAGAAAAATATCTTCCATAGCTGTTGATAAGCATAATGGAAATAATGTAATACTTACCTTTGGTACTTATTTGAGTGCTAATTCCAATGTTCAAGTTTCTTCAAATGCTTTGGCTCAACCATTCACCGATGCCCTTTTCCAAGAAACAATAAATATTGATGATATAAACGGAGAAGACTTCCTACCTAATAATAAACCTGTTTTCTGTGCTTTGATTGAAAGTGTAAATCCAGATAATGAAGGAAAAAATGTTGCATACATAGGAGCTGAAGATGGAATTTACAAGACAGAAAACTACTTAGGCGAAGCCTCAACAGGAGGAAAGCTAAATGTGAATTGGGTTAAAATGGAAGGAATACCAAATGTGCCTATATTCCAATTGGTACAACAAAATATGAGATTGCCTCGATATGAATTCTACAACACAGTAGCTCAAAATACATATTTTACAACCTTTGAAGCAACACAACTTCCAGGAGCTATATACGCAGCTTCTTATGGTAAGGGATTATTTGCTTACCTTGGGGATACCATTGAAATGAATAACCAAACAATAGGAATAAAGGATAATGCAATATTAAGCAATTTACAAGAAAGTTTAAGGATTTATCCTAACCCTGCAAATGTTTCTGCTTCTTTAAACTATACAATAAATAAGGCATCTGATGTTCTATTGCAAATTTATGATATGAACGGACGTTTAATCTCTTCTTTCTCACAAGGAAGAAAAGCAAGAGGAAATTATTCTGTTGATATTAATGTGCAAAACTTAAAGAGCGGAATTTATATGGTAAGAGTTGTTACTAACAATTCAATACAAAGAGCAAAATTAATTGTTCAATAAAGAAAAGAAAAACAATATTCCAAAATAATAAAAAAGGTGGAAGCAATTTTTTGCTTCCACCTTTTTTATTATATTTATAATTTCATAAAAATAAAACGCTGTTTAAAAAAAATAAATCTTCGTTTTAGTAAAATAAAACAGCGTTTTAGTAAATTATTTCTTCGTTTTAGACAATTAAATCTTCGTTTTATTTCTTTTTTATTTTTTTTGCAATTTGTCTATAATAATTTAAGAAAATATTAGTTATTAAGGACAAAATGAGATTTAAGAAAGTTGTAAATAGATTGCAAATTGTAACAAATACTATTTGTTATTAAACTTTTTTGTATTAATTTTGCAACCAAGTATCGTAAGAGAGATTATATGCAAAGCATAAAAATATATATTGTTACCCTATTGTTTGTCGCAGGACTTCTGACAAATTCATCCATTTCTTATGAAGAAAGGGTGTCTTTGGCATTGAAATTTGACTCTGGGTTATCAATAAAGAAAGATATTTCAAGCGGTTTATTCACAAAATTCATCACCTCACAAAAAGATAAGTTAAAAAATAACTTAGATTTTATAATTTCTGAGGAACGTATGATATTTTCAAACCTAAAGAAAGACAATTCTTATGATGAATTTTTGTTTTGTGATATAAAAAAAGGCGAAAGCTCTCACTTTGATTTTTGTTATAATAAAGATAAATGTAATAATAAATACTTATTAAGTATATATCAATTAAATACAATTAGAATATAAAAGGTTGAAAAAATAAATTTCCTTTTTTTTATCAGGAGAAAAAAAGGGAAAAAACAAATATTCTTATCAAATAGATTTAGAATTTATTTATTTTAACACCAATATTATTTTTTTAATTTATTGATAGGAATACATTGGGACTAAGAAGCTTTTAGTCTAATTAAGGTATAAAAATTGACAATTTATAAATTAAATGATATAACTACTCTTCCTAAAAAGGGGGAGTAGTTTTTTTAGGACATAAAATTAAATTAATATGAAATTAAATCCAAATCCAATTGTGCAATATTTAGAAAAGGATTCTAAGGAATTTACTAAAAAAGATATTATACAATACATTAAGGATAACGAAATAAAGATGTTGAACTTCCACTACACAGCTGGGGATGGTAGATTAAAGACTTTGAATTTTGTTATCTCCTCTGAGGACTACTTAGAGCAAATCCTATCAACGGGAGAAAGAGTTGATGGTTCTTCTTTGTTTTCTTTTATAGAACCGGGTAATAGTGACCTATACGTAATTCCTCGTTTTTCAACAGCATTTATTGATCCTTTTGCTTCCATTCCAACCATTAGTTTTCTTTGTGCCTACTTTGACAAGGATGGAAACTTCTTTAGTATGTCGCCAGAACACGTTTTGCATAAGGCATGTAAGGAATTTGAAAGAGTATCTTCGGGAATGAAGTTTTGGGCAATGGGAGAATTGGAATTTTATGTAATAGGAGAGGAGCCTCCATACTTTAAGGCAAAGGATCAAAAGGGTTATCATGAGGCTACACCTTTTGCAAAATATGAATTATTTCGCCAAGAGGCAATGTACTATATCTCACAATGTGGAGGTAGGATAAAGTATGGTCATAGCGAGGTGGGTAATTTCTCTCAGGAAGGAAAGATTTATGAGCAAAATGAGATAGAGTTTCTTCCCGTTCCTGTTAAGGATGCAGCCGATCAGTTGATTGTTGCTAAGTGGATAATAAGAACTTTGGCAGATAATTATGGATTGGATGTTACATTTTCTCCTAAGATTACAATAGGTAAGGCAGGCAGCGGTATGCATGTTCATACGCGTGTTGTAAAAGGAGATGAAAATATGTATATAGAAAATGGTGAATTGTCCCCAGTTGCAAAGAAAGTAATTGCAGGAATGATGCGTCTTGCCACATCCTTAACTGCATTTGGTAATACTAATCCAACTTCCTATCTACGTTTGGTTCCAAATCAAGAGGCTCCAACAACGGTTTGTTGGGGAGATAGAAATCGTTCTACATTAGTAAGAGTGCCATTGGGATGGACAAATAATACGGATATGTCTGCTAAGGCTAATAAATTGGAAGAAAAAAACGAAAAACAATATCAAAATAAGCAGACTGTGGAATTTCGTTGTCCTGATTCAACAGCAAATATATACCTATTAATGGCGGGATTGGTTGTTGCAGCTCGTTATGGTTTTGAAGCAAAAGACGCATTAGAGATTGCTCAAAAGACTTATGTTTCAGAGGATATTCACAAAACAGAGAATGAAAACTATAATAATTTGGAACAACTTCCTTCTTCTTGTTTTGAAAGTGCAAATTGTTTGGAAAAAGATAGGGAAATATACGAGCAATATGGTGTATTTGACAAGGGATTAATTGATGGATTGATAAAAGACTTGAAAAAATACGAGGATAAAAACCTTAGAATGGAGTTGGAACGTCATCCAGAAATGGTAATGAGAATGGTTAAACAATATTTTTATTGCGGATAAGTATTAGATTCTTTAATATAATAAGAAAAGGGGTTGAATTTTTTCATTCAACCCCTTTTTATTTTATTGTAGAATTTAAATAACGTTATTGATATTTTAGAAAAAAAAGAAAAGGAAAAAAACAAAGGAGTATCAAAAAAATGATACTCCTTTTGTCTAACTACATTGATTATTACTACTTGACTATTAATTTCTGTGTTGTATTTAATTTTTCACCTTTTAATGTTACATAATAAATACCCTTTGTTAAAGAAGAAACGTCAAAGACCTCCTTTATATTGTCCTTTACATTGAAAGTTTTGTTTATTATTCTTCTTCCATAAGTGTCGGTTAGCAAAAGCGTAACTCTACCTCTAATTCCGCTAAGAGAAATAATTGTCTTATCCTTTGCAGGATTTGGATAAATCTCTACCAATGGTTTGTTTTCTTTTTCTTGATCAATTAAGGAGTTTTTTGAATTAAACAAAATCTCATTACCATAAGTTATTGTTGCTCCATTTTCTCCTGTCTTAACGTAAGCTCTTAAATTGTAGGTTTGATTACTTATTAAAGAGGTATAGTTTAAAGTAAATGGAGAGGTTCCATTTCCTGTTAAAATAAGAGCATCTTGCCAAGCGTCTTCCTCATTCTTTAATTCAAATCCACGAGTGAATATATCCTCTGTTCCCTGAACAACAGTTGCAGAAAAAATTGCAGAAGTTTCACTTGTAATTTCAACAGGTAGGGTTGTAACACTTGGAGATACTATATCCAATGTTTGAAACCTTTGTTCTAATCCATAAATTAGTCCATCGTTTGAAGTATTTATAAATGCCTTATAAACATAAGGAGTGCTTGCCCTTAGATTTGTAATATCTAAAAAGAAATTACTTTCTTCCACATCTGAATAAACTCTTTCCCAAGAAGAAGATTCACTATCGTCAATCTTATATTCAAAGCCACTTTCTATTGAATTAGAGGCAACATTTTCATATTCCCCGTTAAGCCTTGCTGAAAATTGACTAATAAGTGTTGGAGAAAGGGTATTAACTTGTGGAGGGTATGCCGATGTTGTAAAGGAAATGCTTTGCCAAGGAGAGAACCCATCTTCACATTTTGTTCTTACAAAGGCAGAATATTCTGTATTTGGACTTAGATTTACAAATCTATATTCTGTATTTTCAACATCAATAAAAGGACCATCTTGATTTAGTTTCACCTGATAAGAATTTGTATTATCATCTCCTCTCCACGAAAGTGTAGCATAGGTATTGGTATAATTTATTTGCAGATCTGTTGGAGCAGGGCATAAAGAAGTGGAAATATATTCAAGACTTACATCATCAATCCACCAATACCATGCTTGTTTAGGGGCGGTTTGTTTAAATGTAATGTAAAGACCATTTTCGTTTGGCTCAATTTCATCAAATAAAACTTCTTTTTCAACCCAAACTCCAGCAAAATCGCTTGGCTCTAATGAAACAATACTTCTAAATGTTGTTGTATCTGTTTTGTCAGATAAAACTCCCACTTCCAAATTTCCTGAAAATTGTGCATTTTCTGCTCTTGCGAAGAATTTAAGTTTTAATAATTGAATATTTTCTTCAACACTTGGCATTATTGCGTATGCCGTTTGTTCTGCCTTTGTTGCAAAACAAAGAGAGTAATCCTCACTTACATTTTGACCATTGCTAATAAAAGGATAGTCATTATAAGAAGATATTTTTTCCCAACAATAAGGAAGGGTTTCACCTTCTGATGCTAAATTATCAAAATTCTCATTATAAGGAAGCGATGTTATATCTCCACAAGAGGTTTTAAAGTTTATTGCATTTGACCAAGAACTTTCTTCTTCTCCACAAGATGTTTTCATCCTTAGTTTATAGGAAGTAGCTGCCGAAAGAGAGCTTATAGTACATGGATTTGTTGAAACCTCTATTGTTGTTGCCTCATCCCAATTATTGGAATAAATAGGCATATATTGTATAACCCAAGAATAAGCATTCTCTGTTACGTCTTCCCAAGACAAATCTATTGAATTAGGAGTAGGATTTTCTGCAATAATTCTTATAGGTTTTTCACACAAAGAAATATAATCAATAACAACGTTATCAATCCACCAATAGAAATTAACAAAATTATGCTGTTTGAATACTATATAGCTGTTTTCTCCATTTGAATTTATTGAGTTGAAGAACACTTCTTGTTCATTCCATTGAGTGTTTTCTGGTTGCAAAATAGCAATACTTTCAAATGTTGTTGAATCTTCTAAATTGGTCATAACTCCAACTTCAAGCGAGCCAGAGGAAGCTACGCTTTCTGCCTTTGAATAGAACTTTAACTTCAATAAATGCAAATCTTCTCCAATTTTAGGTAGTGAAACCTCAGAGCCAAAGGATAGAAGTAATGAATTAGGATCTAAATTTCCTGTTGTTGATATATAAGGATAGGAAGCATTTCCACTATTTCCTTCCCAGCAAAGAGGCATAGAAGAAGATTGATTAAAGTTTTCTACAAAAGGAAATGTAGTTATGGAATCACAAAGAGTTGATGCAGATACAATATTTGAGTATAATGAAGTGTCCTGATCGCAAATTTTTCTTACAGCAAGATAATATGTAGTCATAGAATTTAATCCTGTAATAGTATAAGGAGAGGATGGAACAAAAATATCAACTTGTGATGCACTATTTGCTCCATAAGAAAGAATATAACCTTCATCTGAGAAACCATTGAAAGAAATATCCATTGTATTTGTTGTGATATTATCCACCGAAATTTCTGTTGGACGAGGACAAGATGCTGCTTTGATTGACACATTGTCTATTGCAGGTTGAGGAGGATATTGAGTGTATCTTGAAAAATGGAAGAATACCAAACGCTTTATCCCACTTACATTATCAATTTCAACGTTTGCTCTCTGCCATAATGAACTTCCATAATTAAGATTTATTGAAGAATCATTAGCATAAACAGGAAATGTTGCAGAAATAGGAGTTTTTGGGTCTAACAAAAACACCAATAGTCCATCTGTAACGCCGTCTTCTTCCTCGTGTCCTTGACATTTCCAATCATAAGATAGGATATAAGATTCTTCATTTTCTCCAAATGCTATATCACGATAGGTATATGAATATGTAGCTCCTGATAATGTTCCTCCATAAGAAAGACCTCCATCCTTTGAAATGTACATAGCAAGGGAGTCAGTATCTATTTGGCTTGAAAGACCATTGCCTGCGGCAGAGCCTTTTTCCCAAGCTGTACCCGGAAGATTTACTTTTCCCCAAGCAATTGTTTCACTCTCATCTTCAAAATTGCAATAATAAGGAATTGGAGCTGGTATTGCAAGGGTTGTAAATGTGATTTGTTTCCAAGAAACCTCACCACAAGTAGGACGTAAGAATAGTTTATACTTTGTAAGTGGAGTAAGCCCAGAAAGAATAAAAGAATTTTCTGTTATAGTTATTGCATCCAAAGAAGAAGGATCGTCAATTGTCATATCTGTTGTTAAGGCATATTCCCAAGAAGTTGCCTCTCCATTTTCAATAAAGGATATTGTAGCCTGAGTTGTTGAAATATCCCTTACATCTAAAGAAGAAACTTCTTGACAAGAAGAAACAGGTGTGACTACGAAATTATCAACATAGATGTAGTTATCCGCATTTGGAAGTGTAGAGGCTGCATAAAGAGCAATCTTAATTATGCCTTGATAGGGTTCATTTTCCGAATTTCTTAGTGGAATAACTAAGTGTTGTTTTGGGAAAAGGCTGTTTAATGACCTATTTGTCCCTGCTTGATTAGTCCAAAGTATTGCATTTTGATAGTTCCAACTAAGACCATTATCAGTAGAAACAACAATTCCAAATACATCATCCTCTCCTGAAAGGTCGGGAGATAGTGTTATATCGTTTCCGTATGCTGAAAGCAATGCATCAAACTCAACTTGATAAACCTCACCTTCTGTTCCTAAGTCTATACTTTTAGTAATTATCCATCCATTATTTGAATTGTACAAATCCAAACGAATACAATTACCCTCTCCTTGTGCAATTGGAATTGTGGATTGTCTCCATAGACCATCTCCACTTATGGTTATATCTCCCTCATTAGTTAATAGCCCACCGCCTTTTTGCCAACAATCATTTGGTAGGAAAGAATCAAATTTTTCAACTAAGGTTGGGGCAGTTGTTTCTCCACAAGATGTCTTAACATTTATTGGAAAAGTCCATTCACTTTCTTCATCCCCACCACAGATGCTTTGAATCCTAATAGTGTAATTAGTATTATCGGAAAGATTACTTATAGTAAAGGAATTTGAATATGCCTCCTCCGTTATTGCATCCTCGTTCCAAGAGGAAGAAAAGGAAGGCATATATTGAATATTCCAATAAGATGAATTTGGATCATCCCAAGACAAATCAATTGAATAAGGATATACATTATCAACACTAATATTTGTTGGTCTTAAACAAGAAGGTATATTATCTATTATTACATCATCCAAATATGCAGTTTGACCTGAATATTTAAAAACAATGTAATTGCCACTTCCAATTAAGGATGTATTACTAAAAAATACTTCATATTCATTATAAGATGCACTATTTACCATAAAAGTATCAACACCTTCAAATGTTGTAGTATCGTTTATATCTGTCATTAATCCAACAATTATTTTTTGATTTCCGTTTGAGGCTAATCGCATCCAGAATCTCATCCTTAAAGAGTTTATATTCTCCAATATTTGTGGAGAAATAAAGTAGCAATATGTACTATCGGAGAAAAATGACATTGATTTTGTTCCACTATGAGCATAAGCGGAAAGATTATAAGTATAAGGATACTTTGTACCATAAGAATTTGTATAGCTATATTCTGGTCTTGACCAACAGAAAGGAAGGTTATTGGCATCTGTTTGTTCAAAATCCATAACATAAGGGAAGGAGGAAACGCCTCCACACTGGGTTCTGAATGTTTTATATTGAGTCCAGTCGCTTTTTTCTTCTCCACAATCAGACTGCACTCTTACCTTATATTCTGTTGAAGGAAGGAGATTGTCTATTGTATAGGGGTATGTGTCGGTTGCCTCCTCAAAAGCATTATCCCAAGAAGAAGAATCACTTGGCATATATTGAATATTCCATACTCCGCTTGAAAGATCTGTCCAAGATAAATCAGCACTACTTGTTGTAATATCCGAAATTGTCAAATTAATAGGCTTTTTACAAGAAGGGATATAGTCAATTAGAATATCATCAATCCACCAAAACCAATTTACTTCATTGTTTTGCTTAAATGCAATAGATAAATTATCCCCACTTAATAAGGATTCATCAAAATAAAATTCATATTCACTCCAAAAGCCAACAGAAGTAGGTTGAATAGTGTCAATGCTTTCAAATGTTGATGCTATGTTTGGATCGCTCATTAAGCCCACTTCCAATGTCCCAGACTTATCTTGGCTTTCCACCCTTGCATAAAACTTAATTCTCAAAAGATGTATTTCTTCTGCAATTGGAAGAGTTGCAACAAAGCCTCCATTTGATAGTTGCATAGAATAAGGATTGCTGTACTTTTGGGTTTGAACAACTGAAATATCGCCCGCAATTTGAGTAAAGCACAAAGGCACCTCATTTCTTGCATCAAAGTTTTCAGTAAAAGGAACAGATGCTATTCCACACTCAGTTGTAAAATAAACGCAATTAGACCAAGAACTTTCCTCAGAAGAACAAAGAGCTTTTATCCTTGCCTTATAATAAGAGCCAAAGGAAAGAGAGTTTAATGTAATAGAAGTACTGTTTGAAAATTCCTCAGAGGCATCCTCCCAAGATGAATCCTGTGATAAACTATATTGAATAATCCAAGATGAGGCATTCAACGAAGGATTTGTCCAAGAAATCTCAGCAGAGGAAGAAGTAATTGAAGAAGCCTCAATATTTATTGGATAAGGACAGAAAGGATAAACAATATTTGGTCCTTGAACATCATCCAATAGAACATTTAAACCATTATTATCTATAACCTCAAATCCAATATAAATTTCCTCATCTAAGTATTGGGAAAGAGAAAAAGCATATCTTGTCCAAGAGGTATTAATAGTAGATTGTGGGAAAACAAATAATGGTTCTTCTTCAAATGAAGAAACATCATTACCATTTAAAGATACCCGTATTTTTAATTCAGTATTATCATAATATTGGTTGGTTTTTACCCAAAAACTAATAGAGTCATCGGTATTTTCTACCGAAAGAAGTGGAGTTATTAACCAATTCTCACTCTCATTTTGGGAATATGGCGCCATAGCACAATAATTTCCCAAAGGAGAAAAATCATCTGTACTTTGCCAATAAACATTTCCGCTTACATGAAATGTTGTCCAATAATCAGGAGGAAAGTTTTGGTTTTCGAAACCCTCATTCAAGGGCGTTTGTGAATATAATTGTAAGACCATAAGTGTGCTTACAATAAAAAAAAGAATGTTTTTCATTTCATTAAAATTTTAATTAGACTTTTGTTTATTACTTTTTGTTAAGTAATGTCAAGTAAGAAGCAATTGCGAAATAATGCGGCAAAAGTAATATCAAAATTTCTTTTAATGCAAAAAAAAAGTGCAAAATTATTTTTCAACACTCCTAACTATGTAATTCATAAAATCAAAGAATGAAAACTTGACCTTTTGTTAAGAATTCATTGATTTTTTAACATTTTTTAACACAAATGTTAAAAATAAAAATAAAAAAAATTAACATTTCCATTGTTTTAATAATTTATTTTAAATCAATCATATTTGTAAATAAAAATATGGTGTATTTCATTTTTTAAGTAAGAAATGAAAATTCTTGTTTTGGTTGAAAAATTCTTAGAATAGAAAAATTTTTTTCTTCGTTTTCTTTGAATAAAACGCTGTTTTATTTTTCTAAATCTTCGTTTTAATTAAATAAATCTTCGTTTTAGAAAATTAAATCTTCGTTTTAATTTTTGATAATATGCTAATTGTTAATTGATTATATAAATGGGGTAGAAGAAATAATATTTTGGAATACTTTTAGCGTTATTGCTGCAAAGAGAAACTTTGTTTTGCAAAGATAAAACATTTTTTCCATAAAAGCAAATCTTGGATTTTGGGGGTATTTTTTTTTAACATTTGACAAAAAAAATGTTAAATATTTTCCTATTTTGAAGAAAATTCTACAATTAAACCTAAAATACAATCGTTTATTATTTGAAAAAATGTTAAATAATAAAATAATAATTCTATTTCTTTCGCCGTTATCAAGTCCGTAAATGCTATATTAAAAGTAGCATAAGGTGATATTGAATAATTTAAGCAACAAAACAAAATAAGTATGACAGATATTATTGAACTAAATGAAAAAATTGAGCGTGAAAGTGCCTTTGTGGATATAATAAACAAGGAGATGCACAAGTCAATTATTGGACAAAAAGCCATGATAGAAAGATTGATAATTGGGCTTTTGGCAAATGGTCACATATTATTAGAAGGTGTTCCCGGTTTGGCAAAGACTCAGGCAATAAATTCTTTGGCAAAGGCTATTGATGTAAAGTTTAGCCGTATCCAATTTACGCCCGATTTGCTTCCAGCCGACTTAATTGGAACTATGATATATTCTCCAAAGGATGAAAACTTCAATGTAAAGAAGGGACCTATTTTTTCCAATTTCATATTGGCAGATGAAATAAATCGTGCTCCTGCAAAGGTTCAGTCAGCTTTGTTAGAGGCTATGCAAGAAAGACAAGTGACAATAGGGGAAAATACATATAAGTTGGAAGAACCTTTTTTGGTTTTGGCAACTCAAAACCCAATTGAACAGGAAGGAACTTATACCTTACCAGAGGCACAATTGGATCGTTTTATGATGAAGGTTGTAATTACCTATCCAAATAAAGAGGAGGAAAAAAACATAT
Source organism: Bacteroidales bacterium (assembly GCA_031262295.1). Lineage (GTDB taxonomy): Bacteria > Bacteroidota > Bacteroidia > Bacteroidales > P3 > UBA10566. The sequence goes on from JAISIA010000042.1 coordinate 11,774, forward strand.
TGCGTCAGCAAATAAGTGCTGTTTTACCAATTATTGAGCCTGTTGTAAAGAAGGAACACATAATTAAGGCTCGTGGAGTTGTAAAAGAGGTTTATATAGACGAAAAGATAGAAAACTATATAACCGATATAGTCTTTTCAACTCGTTTTCCTGAGGATAATAAGGTGGGAAACCTAAAACAATATATAAGTTATGGAGCATCCCCTCGTGCAACTATATTCTTAGCATTAGCAGCAAGAGCTTACGCATTCATAAAACGCAGGGGTTATGTAATACCAGAGGACGTTAGAGCCATTGCTTTGGACGTTTTAAGGCATAGAATAGGCTTAACATACGAGGCTGAGGCTGACAATATCACTACTGAAAACATAATAAACGAAATAATAAATAGAGTTGATGTTCCTTAAAAATGAATGAAAACTTATTAAAAAAGGTTAGAAAGATAGAGATAAAGACAAAAGGCTTATCTCAAAACATATTTTCTGGGGAGTACCATAGTGCTTTCAAGGGAAGGGGTATGGCTTTTAGTGAGGTAAGAGAATATCATTATGGTGACGATGTTAGAAATATTGATTGGAATGTAACGGCTCGCTTTAACCACCCATACATTAAAGTTTTTGAAGAAGAAAGAGAGCTAACCGTTATGCTATTAATTGATGTTAGCGGAAGCACTTTTTTTGGTACAAACACCAATTTAAAATCTGATATTATAACTGAAATAGCTGCTGTATTGAGTTTTTCTGCCATAGGAAATAATGATAAAGTTGGAGTTATATTCTTTTCAGATAGGGTAGAAAAATATATTCCGCCAAAGAAGGGTTCAACACATATACTAAGAATAATAAGAGAGCTTATAACATATAAGCAATCCCAAAACAAAACTGATTTTTCTGCCCCCTTAAAATTCTTGAATAATGTAATTAAAAAGCGTTGTACTTGTTTTTTAATAACAGATGGGTATGGCTCTTTTGATGAATCCTTGCAAATTGTTGCAAGAAAATATGACCTTTGTTCAATATTTATTAGAGATAAAAGAGAAGATGTTTTGCCAAATATAGGATTAATCCATCTTTATGATAAGGAATTGGGAAAAAGTATTTGGATTGACTCCTCCGATATTCTAACAATAAAACGCTTTAACGATTATAGGAAAAAGCAAGATGAGGTTATATACGATAAATTCAATCGTTTGGGCATAGATAATATTACCATATACACAGGGGATGATTATATAAAATCCCTAATTAAACTTTTTGGAAAGAGAGGTAAGAAATGAGAAAACTAATTTTAGCATTTTTTGCACTATTTCTTAGCATTTTCTCCTTTGGACAAAAAATAAGTAGGGATAATATACAAATAGGGGATAAGGTAAATTACACTTTCTCTCTTCCAATAAAGGATATAAATCTTTCAACAATATATTCTCCAAAACAAATTAAGGATACCTTAGAGATTTTAGGACTAAAAACTGATACAATAACTCATAATGGAGAAAAATATATTGAATTTGAATATACCATAACCTCCTTTGTTGCGGGCAAACACTCAATAAACGACTCTATAAATAAGGATATACAAATAAATGTTATTCCAATTAATATTGATACAACAAAACTTACAATAAAGGATATTCATTCTAATGCAGAGGAACCTTTCACTTTTGAGGAGATTTACCCTATTTTATTTTGGGTTTTCCTATCCATAGTTTTCATAGTCCTTATAATTGTACTATACTTTCTTTGGAAAAAGTATAGGAAAACAAATATTAAGGAATTATTCATCAAACCCAAAGAGAAGGAACCAGCACATATAATTGCATTAAATAGGTTAAAGGCTCTTCGTTTAAAGCATTTGGTGGAAAATAATAGGATAAAGGAATACTATATTGAAATTTCCGATATTCTAAGAGAGTATCTTTTAAACCGATATTCTATTTCTGCTTTGGAAATGACAACAGATGAAATACTACAAATCATAAGTAATAATAAGGAGGTTGATGATTCGGAATTAGATTCTCTTAGTTTTATTCTTAAAAAATCGGACTTAGTTAAATTTGCAAAGCTAATTCCCGATAGTTTTACCTCAGATAAAATAATTAAGGATTCAATTTCATTTATTGAAAATACAAAGTTGGATATTATAGAGCAGGAAAAAAAGGAAGAAATGCTTGTTGCAGAAGAAAAGGAGGTAGAAAATGATTAGTTCTTTTGAATATCCATACCTATTATTGCTTTTAATCATTATTCCTTTGCTTATAGTATTTCAGCATTTCTATGATAAGAAGCAATATCCTTTGATTGACTATTCCCAAGTTAATCCTTTTGATAATAAATATAGGTCTTGGAAGGTTCGCTTTCGTCTATTGCCAAATTACATTCGCTACATTGTTTTGGCTCTATTAATAATTACTATTGCTCGTCCGCAGAGTCATCTTAGCAAGGATGAGATGAACATAGAAGGAGTTGATATAATTGTTGCCTTGGACGTCTCTTCCTCAATGTTGGCTGAGGATTTCCGTCCAAATAGATTAGAAGCTGCAAAGATAGTTGCTAAGGAATTTGTAAGCAAAAGACCATCTGACAATATTGGATTAGTGGTTTTCTCGGGCGAAGCCTTCACTCAATGTCCTCCAACTACTGATCATAATATGTTAGAAGAACTAATTGGAGGAGTAAAAAGTGGAATGATACAAGACGGAACAGCAATTGGGGATGGTTTAGCCACTGCAATAAATCGTATAAAAGACACAAAGACTAAGAGCAAAACAATAATTGTCCTAACAGATGGAGAAAATAATATGGGATATATTGATCCCCTTTCTGCCGCTGAAATAGCCAAGGACTATAAGATAAGAGTCTATACAATAGGAGTAGGAAAAATAGGTACAGCTCCTTATCCTTTCCAAACGCCTTTTGGAGTTCAATACCAAAATGTAGAAGTTAAGATTGACGAAGCACTATTAAAAGAAATTGCAAAGACAACAGGAGGAAAGTATTTCCGCTCTACGGATGAAAATTCTTTGCAAACCATATTTAAAGAGATAGATTCTATGGAAAAATCCAAGATAGATGTTTCCTATTATAAGATAAAAAATGATTTATATATGCCTTTTTTAATTGCAGCTCTAATACTACTTATTATAGAAGTAGCATTGAGAAAGACAATTTTAAAAACAAATCCATAAAAACTATGATTAGAATAGAACATATAGAGGCATTATATCTTTTAATACTTATTCCTTTTTTCTTTATACTATATTTTATGTATGTAAAAAGAAAGAAGAAACACTTAGAAGCCTTTGCCCAAAAAGAATTATTAGAAATAATTGCTCCACAAATATCATTTGGAAAGCAATTAACCAAGTTTATATTACTTAATGTGGCGTATTTGTTTATTGTTTTAGCAATAGCTAACCCACAAATTGGAACTTCAATTGAGAAAAGTCAAAGAAAGGGTACAGATATTATGGTATGCTTGGACGTTTCCAATAGTATGCTTGCAGAAGATATTAAACCCAACAGAATATCTCGTGCAAAACAATCCCTAAAAAACTTAATTGATCAGTTGAAAGACGATAGGATAGGTGTTGTAGTCTTTGCTGGAAGTGCCTTTATTCAACTTCCAATAACCAATGATTATGGAACAGCCAAGACCTTTATTGATATAATAGACCCTTCTATGATTTCCAATCAAGGAACTGCAATAGGGGAGGCACTAACTATTGCAAATGAAGGTTTCGGAGAGGTGAAAAATAAAAGCAAATCCAATAGATCAAGGAGCATTATCCTCATTTCCGATGGAGAAGATAATCAAGAGGGTGCTTTGGAAGTTGCAAAGACAATAGCCAAAGAAGGAGTTTCTATAAGTACAATAGGCTTAGGCTTACCTGAGGGTGCGTTAATACCAGAGCAAAACAAGACATCAAAAACAAAACAATACAAAAAGGATGTCAATGGTTCTTATATTATGACCAAATTAAATGAAGATATTCTAAAGAATATAGCTTCAATAGGTGGTGGAGCATACATTAGAGCAAATAATTCTTCAATTGGCTTGGAAGAAATTATGGCAAAGATTAACAAAATGGATAAAAACGAATATGAAACTCTTTCATATCAGAACTACCAAAGCAGGTTTTATATATTTGCATTCATAGCTTTTGTTTTGCTTATTGCAGAGATGCTAATCTTTGAAAAAAGAAATAAATATATAAATAAAGAACTTTTTTTGGGTAAAACAAAAGAAAAGACACAATGAAAAGAATATTCTATTTAATATTAGTTGTAATAGTTTTCCTATCTTGCGATAATAAGAAGAATTATCTAAGAGATGGTAATAAGGATTTTTTAGATAAGGATTATAAATCGGCGGAAGATAATTATAGGAAGGCTATTTCTGAGGATTCAACCTATAAGAAGGCTTCCTATAATCTTGCAAATACAATATACAAAGAAAATAAACAGGACAAACTCCCTACTTCTTTATCCTATTATGATAGGGCAATAAAACAAGATAGCATAAAAGATACCCTATTTACTGCTTCTGCTTTGTACAATAGAGCAAATACCAACTTTAAGATGGCTCTTTTGGATACTATTTCAAAGGGAGAGAACTACAATAAGAACCTAACAGAGGCAATTGATCATTATAAGAAAGCACTAATTCTTAATTCCAGAGATACCAATGCAAAATATAATCTTGCTTTGGCTATGCATTTGTTGAAACAAAACCAAAATAACCAAAATCAAAACAAGGAAAAGAATAAGGATAATAAACAAAACCAAGACAAAAACAAGCAAAATCAAGACCAAAAACAAGACAATAAACAAGAAAAAGACCAAAAACAAGAACAATATAATCAAAATAAGAGCAAGCAAGATAAGGAAAGGATGTTGGAAGCATTAAAAAATAATGAGAGAAGAACCTTAGAGAGGGTTAAAAAAGAAGAAAAGAAGGACAATAAACAGATAAAAAACGAAAAGGATTGGTAAAGGTAATATGAAAAAGCAATTTACTATACTTACATTACTAATATTATGTTTTGGACTACTTAAATTGGATGGACAAAACATAAGTTTTAATACGTTTGCTCCACAAATTATAGGAGTAGGTGAGCAATTCCAAGTGCGTTTTACTATAAACACAGATGATGTTTCAATAATTAGCTTTCCTCAATTTAGCAGTTTTGATATTCTTTCAGGACCTCAAACCTCCACAAGTTCGTCCTATAGTATGATAAATGGAAAAACTACAAGTGAAAAAAAGACAACTTTCTCCTTTGTTTTGCAAGCAAACAAGGAAGGAGACTTTTCTTTGGGTGGAGCAAAGGTTAAGAGCGATGGAAAGATATATACATCCAACACAATTAAAATAAAAGTACAAAAAGAGCCAACCCAACAACAAAGAAGTCAAAATAGAAGAACAAATAACTACAATCAACAATACAATAATTCAAATCAGAATACAAGAGGAGAAAAAGTTACAAAGGTGGATGAAAATACCCTATTCATAAAAGCATATCCCAATAAAACCACTGCATACGTTGGAGAAGAAATAATAATAACCTATAAACTATATACGCTTGTGCCAATTTCGGAATTTCAAGTTAATAAAATGCCAACAAATAAGGGATTTTGGATAGAAGAATTAGATCTTTCGCAAGACCCAACTATAACAAAGGAAACTATAAATGGGAAAACATATCAAGTAGCTACGCTTAGGAAAGTAATAGCCTACCCTCAGGAAGAAGGAAAACTGAATATAGCTCCATTAGATATAGATGCGGTAGCTCATATTCAATCCTCCCGTCAAAGGCAAGTAAGGACGGGAGATCCGTTTTTTGATTCCTTTTTCAACGATCCATTCTTTCAAAGTATGGGACAAATGGGTTACGAAAGAGTAAAGAAAAACATAAAATCAAATTCCATAACAATAGATGCAAAAGCTCTTCCTCAAACAAATGAAAACTTCTCTGGTGGAGTAGGAAATTTCTCTTTGAATGCCTCAATAAATCCTCTTCAATGCAAAACAAACGAAGCAATAACCCTACGTTACACAATTTCAGGAGCAGGAAATCTAAGTTTAATTGATAAAATAGATGTAAATATTCCAGAAAACTTTGACGCATACGACCCAACAATTGAAGATAACATTAATAAGGGACAACAGGGTGTTAGCGGAAAAAGAACATTCCAGTATATTATCATTCCTCGCATAAAGGGAGAATACACAATTCCTAAGTTAAACTTTACATACTTTGATATAAAAACCAAACAATATAAAACCATATCCTCACAAGAGTTTAAATTAAACATATCTCAGGGTAAGGAAGAATTGAGTTCTTTTCAAAGGCAATTAAATGAAAAAGAACAATACCTCAAAAAAGATATTACTTCAATTCAAACAAATAATACAGAACTAATAAATAGGGATGAGGTATCAAAATATTATAATCCAACCTTGATATTTTTCATAATTCTTATGCCGTCTTTGACTTTTGCATACATAATAATAAGAAATAGGATACGAAAGAAAAATAGCGATATAAGCTATGTGAAATACAAAAAAGCAACAAAGGTTGCCATAAAAAGATTAAAAAAGGCAAAGACATACTTAGTAAATAATAAGGAAGATGACTTCTATTCAGAGATTGCTAAGGCTGTTTGGAACTATTTAGAGGATAGATTCCATTTAGTAAAAATGGATCTTAACTTTGATAATGTAAGAGATACGCTTAAAAAGAAAAATATAGATGATGATACTATAAACAATATGATTACTCTTTTGAATAATTGCGAATATGTTCGCTTTTCTCAAAAGGATGAAAATAAGAAAATGGAAAATCTTTATAAAGAAGCAATGGACTCACTTTCCGATATAGAGTCTCAAATTAAATAGAAAAAAACGATGAAAGGCTATATAAATCTAATTATTTTTGTTTTTCTCTCTCTTTGTCTTAGTGCAGAGAATAATAAAACCTTATTTATGGAAGCAAATAAACTATATATAAATAAGGAATACGAAAAGGCATTGGAAAAATACTTAGAAATAGAAAAGACCAATAATGTATCTAAGAGTCTATACCTAAATATTGGTAATACATATTTTCGTCAAAACAACTATGCACAAGCAATTCTCTACTACAATAGGGGATTATTACTTTCTCCAAATGATGCTTCATTAATCAATAACCTAAAAGTTAGTAAGGCTCGTTTGAAAGGGGAAGCGTATTCTGTTCCAGATTTCTTCCTATATTCAGGTTTAAAGAAAATATCTCATATATTTTCTCCCAACCAATGGAGGATATTGTCAATAATTCTCATTGTTATAGCATCAGTAATCTTTATTTTCTATTACTATTCCTATAATAAAAAACTAATCTTTCTAATATCTTTCATCTTTGTTTTATTATTATTTGTTTCCACAATTTTCAATGGAATATACAGAGAAAAGGAATTTACAAATAAAAACTTTGCAATAGTTATTTCAAATAATGTTGTAGGTAAGGAATACCCTGAGGCAAATGCAGCAGATAAAACTTCAATATTCAAGGGGCAAAAGGTGAAGATAATAAATAGGGAATCCTCTTGGATAGAAGTTAAGGCTGAGGATGGAAAACAAATGTGGATAGAAAAAAGTAGCGTTATTATTATATAGAACTATGTCAGAAAAGATAAAGCATAAGGGAAGGGTAATAGAAATAGAAGGAGATAGGATAGTGGTTCAAATAATATCTGAATCAATGTGTGCTTCTTGTCATGCCAAAGGTGCATGTACTATGAATGATAAGAAGGAAAAAAATATTGTTATTGAGGATAAAAACGCATCAAATTATAGTATTGGACAGGAGGTTATATGTTCTATGGAAAGGAAAATGGGATTTTCAGCTGTTATGATAGGCTTTTTCTACCCTTTTTTGCTGCTTATCTCTTCAATAATCCTTTCTCTAAATTTTATTACTCCCAATAATGAGGTTTTATCCTCAATAATTGCAATTGCAATATTAGGAATATACTACCTAATAATATACTTTCTTAGAGAAAAAATAGGAAAGAAATTCCATTTTACAATAGAGTCACCTGCAACAGGCATTTAATAGTCCTTGCGGAAGTCTGGTTGTCGGCAACCGAACTTACAACCGACCTTTATTTTATCATAATTCAATAAGGGAAATCAGCAAATGAAATCACACAAAATAACCAATAGCAAGGGGATTTATCCCCTTGTAAGCATTGTTTCTTTATATAAATTACCAATATTTGCACATAATATTAATTTTACAAGAAGATGAATCCCATTGTTTTGATATATGTAAATGCAACTTCAAAAAAATATTTAACATTTTTTCCTTCAAATGTTAAATTCAAAATTTCAAAACTGAAATTTCCCGTTTGCATTTATCAAATCTTTTTTGTACCTTTGCCAAACAAAGTTTCTTTTAAGGCAAAAGACATAGAAATTTCCCCATAACTTATTTTTATTTTTGATTACAATATAATAGATTAATTATTAGTATATTATCTTTGAATAAATCTTCGTTTTAGAAAATTAAAACGAAGATTTAGAAAATTATTTCTTCGTTTTAGCAAACTAAAATAGCGTTTTATTTGAACAAATCTTCGTTTTTTTTCTGAAAAAATTAGGTTTTGACTTTTTTAATGAAAAATCTGAAAAGATGGATTAAAATTTGCTTGGATTATATTGAGGATTAATGAATTAATAATTTAAAAAAAATTAACAATTTTTTGAATAGTAAAAATTGAAACTTTGAATGAAATGTTAAAAAATGTTAAATTTTGGCGAAAAAATTTACTAAAGTGTTAAAAATGGGGTCAAAAATGGGGCGAAGAATGTTAAAAAATTTTGAAAATATAATATTTTAGGTCTTGAAATTGTGGAGTTGATAGATAGTTATTGCATTTACATAAAAAATTATCCTTGTTTTAATTTTTTTAATCTTCGTTTTAGAAAAAATTATCCATGTTTTAATTTTATTGAATTATTAATGTATAAATGTAATACCAGATTTCCTTCTGCCAAGCGGCATTTATTTACCTATTGGATTAAGGATATGTAATTGTAATACCATACTTCCGTTAGGATAAATAAAAGCCTGTTGCAGGTTTGCCGACGACTCTATTTGTTGGGTTTTATAATTTAGTTGGCTTCCTTTAAGAGAGTGAGGTATTGTAAAGATGAGAATCATAATAATAAAGGTTATTATTGAGGTTATTCTTAGTATTTTCTTATTTAAAAAAGGTAGATTTGCTAAAAGAAGTACTAAAACTAATAGGGTTTTATTATCTGTTAAATCTCCTCCAAAGGGGAATCCGCTCCAATAAACTCCAAAGGCATAGTTTTGAAGCAAGGGACCAAATATAAATCCTCCAATAATTATGCTTATAAGTGTTAGAATAATATATTTTTTAATATTTTTTAGGTTAAATATTGCAAGTAATAGTCCATAGAGAGCAAAAAGCATGGATAGGAACATAAAAATTATGTGAGGAATTATTATAGCAGGAGGAACATAACCTTTAAAACGAAGTACTAAGGGGTCGTTTTCAAAAAGTGTTTTATCATTTATTTCTATATAGTATTGTATTTTACCTGCCTTTTTTTGAGGAGGTACTTCCAAAAATAATTCACCATTACTATTTCTTTCAAAGTTTAAGTATGCAAAACTTTCATTTGTGGGGTATCTTTTATAGAAAAATTTTGCGTTAATTGTCGTATCCTTTATATTAAGTGTAATTGTGTTTTCTCCAATAGTTAATGAGCGAGGAAATTTTAGGTTATACTCTTGATTATCTAAGGATATTTTAACTTTTTTTGCAATTGTTGGACCTGTTTGTCTTTGATATATACTTAGCAAAGCAGTAAGAATTATGGCAACTATCCAGAAAAGTATTTTTGTATTTTTGTTCATATTTCGTATTTCCTTTTATAGTTTAATTTTTAAGGTCTTTATTTTTTTATCTCTTTTTATTTTCACCTCAATATTTTCCTTTTCGTTTAGGCTATTCAATATTTCCATATAGGAATAAACATCATTTACTTTCTTTTTGTTTATTTCTAATATAATATCTCCGCTTTTCATTCCTGCCTTATCAGCAGGCTTTCCTTTGGACACAATAAGAGCCTTCATCCCATCGTAGTTATCTGAGGTGACATCTGGCATAATTCCAAGTGTTATCTTAACATTTGTTCTCTTTTGTGAAGGTTCTTTAACTCTATGGAATTGTAATTTCTTGTTTCTTTTATCAATATAATTAATTAGGTCAAAGCTATAATTGGACAAAAGTTCCATATCCTTGTAGTTAAGCAAGGGTGGAATATCATCGGGAGTGTGATATGTTGAATCAGCTCCTGTTGTAAAGTACAAAACAGGTATATCCTTTGCGTAGAAACTTGCATGATCGGAGGCTGAAACGACATTTTTTGAAAATATTATGTCAAGATTGTAGGTATTTGTTTTCTTTATCATCCTTTCCAAATGGCGAGCTGTCTTTGCCCCTGAAAGGGTTAATACCTTATTTTTCATCTTTCCCACCATGTCAAAGTTTAACATAATGTTGATTTGTTCAGGTTTTATCTTTTCCAAATTATCAACAAAGAAACGGGAACCAACCAATCCTTCTTCCTCACAGCAGAAAGCTATGAATATTATGCTCCTTTTGGGTTTTGTTTTTGAGAATTTTTCTGCAAGAGATAGCATAAGAGCAGTGCCCGATGCGTTATCGTCAGCTCCATAATGAATCTTTGTGCTATCTTTTGAGCGAGAGCCAGAGCCTTTTCCTCCATATCCCAAATGGTCAAAGTGAGCACCAATAACAATATACTCATTTTTTAATTTTTCATCCTCTCCTTGAATTATTCCAACAACATTACGAGAATATCCTATTTTTCTTTCTTGAAAACTATTTGCGTTTCTAAGGTCGTAGAAACGGACTTTTTGGTAATAAGTCTCAAAAAATGGTTGGATATTTAGGCGTTTAAATTCTTGGGCAATAAATTCTGCTGCCAAAGAATCTCCTTTTGTTGCGGGGTATCGTCCTTCTAAGAGGTCAGAAGCTAAAAAATATACATTTTTTTCAATACTTTTCTCTTGGTTTTGTGCGTAAGAGTTTAGTGAAAAAAAGAAAATTAGGACTAAGAGTAATTTTTTCATAGATAAAGTATTTTTTTTTGGAAAAAGAAATTTAGTCTTCCTCTGGTTGAATTATCATTCCCCACTTTCTTTTTGCTGCTATCTTTCTTATAATTTTTATTTCTTCTATGGCGTATCTTCCATCTGGATTTATACCTATAACATCTATAATTCCATCGTGTTTTTTCAATACAACCTTATTGAGAGAATACTTATTTTTTCTCTTCCATTGGTGGGTGAAACTTTCCTCTGGGGTTTTAGGGTTGTAGTTTGGACAATCCCAAATATGGACTGGGAGTTGGAAAAGCTCTTTCCAGCGATTTCCTGTATAGGTCCATACTCTAATAACGTTTAAATTGGAATAATCTCTATTGACTGACATAAAGGAAATCTCATCTGTGCCATCTCCATCTAAGTCTCCTTCGTTAATAAGGAAGAAAACGCCCAAATTTCCCGGCAATTCCAAAGGTGTTATTGCGTCATTGTCGGAAAATAACTTTGTTGCACTCTCGTATAACATCTCATCAAAACCATCACCATCCCAATCTCCTCTTATGGTAAAGCGAGAATATTCATCCTTATCCCACTTCCAAGAGGCAGGATCGGCGTTATTCTTTATTATATCTGTCCATGGTTTTAATTTTTCTTCCTTTTCCTTATTGTTTTGATTGGTTTTTATCTCTTGTGCCATTAATTTATTGGAATTAAACAAGGATATTGCACAAAAAATAAAAATAAAAAAGAATGTCTTTTTCATAATAAATGGTATTATTGCTTTATAAAATTTCTTCATATCTAAGATTATCTATCAAATAACTTTGTCTTTCTGGGGTGTTTTTGCCCATATAAAAGGTTAGAACTTCTTTTATCCCACTTTCTTTATTTAATAGGACGGGGTCTAAACGAATATCCTTACCTATGAAATGACGAAATTCGTCAGGGGATATTTCTCCCAGACCCTTAAAACGTGTCACCTCAGGATTGGTTCCTAAATTATCTATTGCTTTTTGCTTTTCTTCTTCCGAGTAACAATATATTGTCTTTTGTTTATTTCTAACTCTAAACAAAGGAGTCTGCAATATGTATATGTGACCTGCCTTTACAAGTTCGGGAAAGAATTGAAGGAAGAAAGTCATAAGAAGCATTCTTATGTGCATTCCGTCAAAATCGGCATCGGTTGCAATAACAATATTGTTGTAACGTAGATTATCCAAGTCTTCTTCTATGTTTAATGCCGATTGAAGCAGGTTAAATTCTTCGTTTTTATAGACAAGTTCCTTCTTTTCTCCGTAACTATTAAGAGGTTTTCCTCTTAATGAAAAGACAGCTTGCGTATTTACATCTCGGGATTTTGTTATTGACCCTGAGGCAGAGTCACCTTCGGTTATGAAAAGTGTGGATTCTAAACGGCGATCGTCTTTTTGATTGTAATGAATCTTGCAATCCCTAAGTTTTTTGTTGTGTAGGCTAATCTTTTTTGCACTTTCCTTAGCTATTTTCTTTATACTTGCTATCTCTTTTCTTTCTTTTTCGCTTTGGACTATTTTTTTTAAAAGACTATCTGCTGTTTCTGGATTTTTGTAAAGGTAGTTATCTAAGTTCCGTTTTACTATATCGGTTATGAAATTTCTAACACTTTGTCCCTTACCATTAGGTTCCATTGTCATTGAACCCAGCTTTGTTTTGGTTTGAGACTCAAAAATAGGTTCCTGAATCCTTAAAGAGATGGCACAAATTACTCCACTTCTTATATCGGAAGGCTCATAATCTTTCTTGTAGAACTCTCTACAAACTTTCACTAATGCTTCTCTGAATGCCTGTTGGTGCGTTCCACCTTGCGAAGTGTATTGTCCATTGACAAAGGAATAGTATTCCTCTCCGTATTTATCGTTATGGGTTAGGGCAAATTCAAAATTGTCTTCGCTAATGTGGATTATGGGGTATATTATTGAAGTATCTATGCTATTTTCTAAAAGATCGTATAGTCCATTTTTTGAAAATATCTTCTTCTTATTATAATTTATGACTAAGCCTTTATTAAGATAGGCGTATCTCCAAACGACTTGTTCTATGTATTCATTTAAAAAAAAGTAATTACCGAAGATTTCAGTATCGGGGATAAACTCTATGATTGTTCCATTTTGCTCTTGGGTTTTTTCTATTTGACTTTCATTTGTTAGTTTCCCTTTTTGGAACTGAGCAATCTTTGTTTGGTTGTCTCTTATTGATTGAACGAGGAAGTAATTTGAAAGAGCATTGACAGCTTTTGAGCCAACGCCATTCATACCTACTGATTTTTGAAAAGCAGCAGAATCATATTTTGCACCGGTATTAATTTTTGAGACGCAATCTACAACTTTTCCCAAAGGAATACCTCTACCATAGTCTCTAACTCTTACTTTTTTTAGGTCAAAATCAATATCCACATCTATGGTTTTTCCAAAACCCATAGCAAATTCATCAATGGAATTATCAATAATTTCTTTTATTAGGATGTAAATCCCATCATCCAATGATGAACCATCGCCACATTTTCCTATATACATACCTGGACGAAGCCGAATATGTTCATTCCATTGCAAAGACTTAATGCTATCGTCCGTATAGTTGTTTATTTTTTCTTGTTCCTCTATTGTCATTGAGTGCAAAAATACAAAAACTTTTGTTTGTTACTTACTAATTACATACTTTTGCTGTTTGATTAAACAAAAATTATATTTTATGAAACACTTCCTTATTTTTATTAGCTTACTATGCGTTTTGTCTTTCTCTTATGGAAATATCTCACAAAACGATCCGCCTTATAATTTACAAAATACAAATATTACATACGAGGGTGCAACATTTTCGTGGAGCAATAATGAAGAGGCTGCATACTGGATTTTATCCTATAATGTATCTCAAAGTAATTTGATAAACGAATTAGTACTATCGGATACCACAACTCAAATATTTGACCTTATAAGTGGAACAACCTACAATTGGAAGGTTAAAATGGTGGATATTTATGAGGATACAACATCTTGGTCTAATATAATGACGCTTCAAATTCCAAATATGCCGTCTTTATGTAGTGGAATTGCTTCTTTGAATATAAATTCTATGACATCTCAAGGCATAATTGTGCAATGGGTAACAGAGGATACAAACCAATATAATTGGGAAGTTGTATTGGGAGAATTAGGTTCTAACCCTTCATTGGAAGGATATAGAGTAAATACTCAAAACTATTTTTGTCTAATTCCTAATAATGTTCTTCTAATTAATAATTGGTATCAAATAGCAGTTAGAAATATTTGTGAATATGAAAATAGTGCTTGGTCATATATTAATGTTCGCTACATATATGGACAATATTATGAGCTGCCTTTGCAACAAACCTTTGAGGAAAGCTACTTAAATTCAAATTTTGGCTTTATTAATGGACAAATAAACCCATTTGTATTGGGTAATTCCTTTAATGCAACCCCTGATGGAGAAAATTCAATATACGTTTCTACAACCGCAGGACAAACAAATGAATATTACCCCAACGCTTCTGCTATAAGCTATGCCTATATGGATGTTATGATTCCTTCTTATGCAGTTAATTTTTACGTAGATTTCAAATGGAAATGCTTAGGTGAGGCTCAATACGATGGACTAAAAGTTTATCTTCTTTCAGAAAATAGTGTATTAGATGTTAATCTTCTTCCAGAGGAGAGTTACAATATTTCGCAATCATTATATAATAATGAAGGAGCCTCTTGGCAAGATGCACATATAGAAATCCCTGCTCAATGGGTAGGAGAGGTAAGAAAATTGGTTTTCGCTTGGGTAAATAATGATACTCTTGGAGGAGAAGGGGGAGCAATTATAGATGATATTTATGTAACTGCTCGTTATTGTGCCCCTCCTCAAACACCCACTCATTCAAATCTAACAAATTCTTCTGCAACTTTAAGTTGGGCTTTTGCAGAAGGACAAGAAAGTTTCAATATTCAATATAGAAGAATAACCGATATTCAATGGACTACAATAAATAGTGTATCCTCCAACTACGAAATAGAAAATCTTCAAGAAAATACAACATATATTTACAGGGTTCAAGCAGATTGTTTGGATGAAGAAAGTTTTTTCTCAATCATAGACACATTTACAACCCTAATAAGATGTATTCCGCCAGAGAATATCTCTACAATAGACTATAATAACAACTATGCAAAACTTTATTGGGAAGATAATAATGTTGCAAGTGTTAATAAATGGATATTTTCTTGGGGAATATACGATGGGGAAAACACAATATATAACTCGGAAACGATAGAAATTAATACAAAAGAGCTATATAACCTAACGCCAAATACAACTTACAGCATAAAAATAAAAGCAATATCCTCACAAAACGACACTTCAATATATTCAAATGAATATCTCTTTACCACCTTATGCGATAATATAACAGAATATCCCTACTTTGATTTGACAAATTCCATTCTTTGGGATAATAATAATGGATATGAAATTCCAAATCCTTGTTGGCATAATATAGGAGATACACTTTTATCACCAGTATTTGACCTTACAAATATGGGTTATCCAATTCTGGAGTTTAAATATAGATATAAGGATAGTGTAATATCCTTTGCTCAATGCAAATTAATGATGGTAGATGAGCAAGGAAGCTATTATCCTTTACAAACTCTTAATCAACAAGAGGAATTAACAACATTTTCATTAGAAATTCCTCAAATGGCAAATGAAAATTATTTTCGTATTGCATTAATTTTGCCACATAGTGAAATCTCAAAGGCGACATTTGAATTAAAAGACTTCGTTTTGGAGCAAGTTTGTAAGTCTCCACAGGATATAAGTGCTTTGGATATTACTCAAAATAGCGTAAAACTTATTTGGGATGGATATTCCAACAATACCCAATGGAGTATTTCCTTAATAGATACCTTAAATAATTTTCTCCAAGACTTTAATTCAGAAAATCCATACCTTATATTAGATAATTTAAATCCAAATACTACTTATAAGGTTATAATAAAAGCAAGTTGTAATGAAACGATTTCAGGGGAGGAAACTCAAATGTTTTTCACCACAATGCAGCAAAGCACTTGCCAAAAGCCAACAAATTTTATAGTAGTTAATCAAGGTAGTGACGTTCAAGGAGGAATTGTTCTATGCTCTTGGGCAAATCTAAATAGTGAAGCCTCTTCTTGGGAATTGCAATACAAAGAGGAGGATGCCTACGATTGGACAAGTATAGTTGTTCTCCTTACCCCACAGATGACAATACGCAATTTGGAAGACAAAGAATATGTTTTTAGAGTAAGAACTATATGTTCTATTGGCGACACAAGCCTTTGGAGCGAAACTATAAGTATAAGTTTGTCTTTGGATGAAAAGATTTACGAGCAATTAAACCAAATAAAAATTTATCCAAATCCAAGTAAAGGAGTAGTAAATATTGAAAATGAAGGAAAATTTATTGGAGAAATTGAAGTTATAAATCAAAAAGGACAAATTATTCAAACATATAAAAAACTTCCTTCACAAATAGAAATTAATGAAAACGGGATATATTATCTTATATTAAGGAATGAAAAAACCTCTTCTTACAAAAAGATTATAATTAACAAGTAGTATAAAAACCCAAAACAAAAAAGATACAATCGTTTTTTTTATTAAGTTATGAAAAATACAAAGAAGTTATTGGTCGTATCAGGTGGTAAAAGCATACATACTTATAATCTTATTTCCTTAATAAGAGATTATTTTTCCAAAACTCTTCTGATAACCGACTATGATAATAAGGAAGAAAAGGATGTAGAAAAAAAGATTATAAGTTTTTCTTTTAAAAATCCAATAAAAATAATTGCTTCTTTGCTTTCAATAAGAAAAACAATAAAAGAGTTTAAACCCAACTTTATTGTAATGTATCAAGTGGATACCTCTGCTATGATGACGCTTATTATTAATAGAGGAAGAATACCAACTCTAATAATGGCAATGGGAAGCGATATCTTGATTAATAAAGACAAAGGATTTTTTCATAGAATGCTTATAAAATACGTATTAAACAAGGCAAAATATCATAGTACTGGCTCAATGTGGGTGGCAGATAATATGAAAAAACTTGCAAGTAAAAACATAGATCCACTTATTGCCAATACAGGTTTTGAAACTAATATAAAGCCAAAGGAGAAACAAAATATAATTTTCTCAAACCGCCTGCACAGACCCCTATATCAAATACCAAAAATAATAAAAGCATTCTCCCTTTTCCATAAAGAGAACCCCTTGTGGCAATTAGTTATTGCAGGAGGTGAGGATAAGGAAAACCTACATTCATTAGTTAAAGAATTAAATATAGAAAGTGCAGTTAAGTTTGTAGGATGGTTAAATAAAGAGGAGAATAACTACTATTATGAAATATCTCGTATTTGGGTTTCAATACCTCAAAGTGATAGCATAGCTATATCATTAATGGAGGCTATGATTGGAGGGTGCATACCCGTTGTTTCTTCTTTGCCAAGTATGAAAGAAAGTATTGAAGATGGGAAGACAGGAATTATAGTCACCAATTACGATACCAACTTTTTTGAAAGAGCACTTTCCTTAGACTATCCCTATCTTTTAGAAACCAATTTGCAAAAAGCAAGACTATTTGGTAGCAAAGAAATAAATAGAAATAAGTTTTTTGAGATATTTGATAAAGAATTTAAAGAATATGAATGATAATACTCCAATAAATATTTGTCATCTTACCTCTGTACATAAGAGAAATGATTCCCGTATATTCTATAAAGAATGCCTTTCTTTAAAAAATAATGGATATAATGTAACACTAATTGTTGCAGACAAAGGGAATAATGCCATAGATAATGGTATATCCATAATTGATATAGGGCAAGAGAAAACAAGAATAAAAAGAATATTATTCCTACCTAAGAAAATATATAAGGCAGCAATAGAAGTAAATGCTAATATATATCATTTTCATGATCCAGAACTATTATTTGTTGGACTAAAATTAGCAAAAAAAGGTAAAAAAGTTATTTTTGATTCTCACGAAGACTTCCCCCTTTTGGCTATACAAAGAGATTATATCCCAAAAATATTTAAAAAGCCACTATTTCTTTTATGTAAAAGCATAGAAAGATACATAACAAAACGTTTAAGTGGTGTTATATCTGCAACTGATGAAATTTCAGAAAAGTTTTCTTGTTATGGAGTAAAAAAAGTAGAAACTATAAAAAACTATCCAATAATTCCATTAGAGGAAAACTCTTTTTCTTCAACTGATATAGAGAAAAAAGAAAAAAATATTTGTTATGTAGGAGGATTAACTCCAATTCGTGGAATAAAAGAGTGCGTAAAGGCAGCATATAATGCAGATGTTCCATTAATTTTAGCAGGGAGTTTTGATAGTGATGCTTTTTTTGAAGAATTAAAGAAAGAGAAAGAGTGGGAAAATGTAAATTACCTTTCCTTTATTCCACATAAGGATATTAAAGAAAAGGTATATGATAAATCTATTATAGGTTTGGCTCTACTATATCCCGAGCCTAATCACATAAATTCAATACCAATAAAAATATTAGAATATATGGCAAACGGCTTAGTTGTTATTGCATCTAAGGAAATAAAATTTGCCAATAAGATTATTGAGGAAAACTCTTGCGGTTTTGCAATAGGGTATAACAATATTAAGGAAGTAACTAATAAGATAAGATTCCTAATAGATAATCCTGAAAAAGCAAAACTTATGGCTAAAAGGGGAAGGGATGCAGTTTTAAATAAGTATAATTGGAAAAAAGAAGAAGAACATCTTATTGCCTTTTATAAAAAACTAACCCTAAAATAAGAAAAAACTCGTTTTTCTTATTTTTCAGTACATTTTAGTTTCATTCCAACTAAACTTCCCACTCCTGTTGCATCATCCCATCCGGGAATAAGGCTTAAAAATGTGACATCATCCCACTTTACTTGGGAACAATCGCCTGAAAAATTCTTTACATCAGTAACTCCAAACAATTTTGAACCATCTAAAATAATTGTTCCATCAGCAGAAAGCACATCACATTCACAATCCTTGCTATCACTACAAGAATAACTTAATAAGGCAATAAATAAACCTAATACTACTAAAACTTTTTTCATCTTTTTATTTTTTTATTATTAATCTATACTTTTTTTTATTTGACTTAAAGAAAAGTCCTTTGAAAACTTATGCAAAAATATAAAAATTTCACAAAATAATAATAGATTTTTATGTAAATACAATAATTAACAATCAATTCTATAAATTAAAAACTTAAAATCTTATTTTTTCAAAAAAAATTAACAAAATTTCCCCACAAAAACCCTAAATTTTAACATTTACGACCTCAAAAAAACACAAAAATTCAAGAATTTTTAACATTTATTCAAATTTTCAATTTTACTACCATCAAAATTTGTTAAAATTTTGACAAATTTTTAATTCACTAATCCTCAATATAATTCAAGCAAATTTTAATATAATTTTCCAAAAATTTAATTAAAAAATAAAAATCCTTATTTTTCCAGAAAAAAACGAAGAAATATTTAA
>JAISIA010000049.1 GCA_031262295.1 Bacteroidales bacterium
CTTATTTTTCCAGAAAAAAACGAAGAAATATTTAAATAAAACGCTGTTTTATTTTGCTAAAACGAAGAAATAATTTTCTAAAACGAAGATTTATTCAAAGATAATAAACTAATAATTAATATATTATCTTGTATTAAAAAATAAAAATAAGGTATGGGGAAATTTCTATGCTTTTGCCTTAAAAGAAACTTTGTTTTCGGCAAAGATACAAAAAAGATTTGATATATGCAAATGGGGATTTCCAAATTGAGAGTTTCGGAATTTAACATTTGAAGAAAAAAATGTTAAATATTTATTTTTTTGTTCAATTTTGAAACTTTCATTAAAGGTTTAAAATAATAAAATTTTATTGCTTATTAATCCAATATTTGTTATCTTTGCGATAATAAATATTGATTTGCTATGAGAAAATTCACTCATTTACACGTACATACCAGATACTCTATCTTAGATGGGGCAGCAAGTATAAAAGGATTGATTGACAAGGTAAAGGCTTTGGGCATGGACTCATTAGCAATTACCGATCATGGAAACTTATATGGGGTATTTGAATTCTACAAAACGGCAAAGGATAATGGAATAAAGCCTCTTTTAGGTTGCGAAATGTATGTTGCAAGAGGCTCTCGGTTTGATAGGGATTCTCATTATATGAGTGGGGATCATTTAATTCTTATTGCCAAAAACTTAAAAGGCTATGAAAATTTAATGAAATTGAGTTCTCTTTCCTTTGAAAAGGAAGCCTTTTACCGCACTCCACGAATAGATAAGGAGTTATTATTTCAATATAGTGAAGGTTTAATATGTTCCACAGCCTGTCTTGGAGGAATACTTCCTCAATTAATTTTAAATGGAAGTGAAAAAGAGGCTGAAAAAATCTTATTAGAATATAAGGATGTCTTTAAGGATGATTATTATATCGAACTGCAAAGGCATAATCTTAAAGAACAAGAGGAGGTAAATCCAGTATTAATTGAATTGGCAACAAGGAATAATGTAAAGATTATTGCAACTAATGATATTCATTTCATTGAAAAGAAGGATTATGATGCTCATAAAATATTAATATATCTGAATACTGGGAAGACAATAAGCGATGAAAACAAGCTTATGTATTCAGGGGAGGAATATGTAAAGAGTAGTGAGCAGATGGAAGAATTGTTTAAGGATATTCCTGATGCTATAGAAAACACTCAAGAAATTGTTAATAAGGTTGAAGACTTCTCTTTGGAAAGAAAACCCATACTTCCAAACTTTGATATTCCTTCTTCCTTTGGCTCTTTCTCTGATTTTAAAGAAAATTACCCCAAAGAAAAGATAGATGAAGAATATTCCCAAAAAGAAATTGAAGAAAAGGGAGGAAGGGAAAAAATATTAAAGACAAAATTTGAAACATCTTATCTAAGATTTCTAACTTATCAAGGAGCAAAGAAACGTTATGGAGACCCTCTTTCGGAAGATATAATTTCTCGTATTGATTATGAGCTTAAAATAATGGAGAATATGGGCTTTCCCGGCTATTTTTTAATCGTTCAAGACTTTATTAACTATGCTCAGGATAAGCTAAACGTTATCGTAGGACCAGGAAGAGGTTCAGCCGCAGGAAGTGTTGTTGCATATTGTTTAAACATTACAACTATTGATCCAATAAAGTATGGGCTTTTATTTGAGAGATTCTTAAACCCAGAAAGAATTTCAATGCCCGATATTGATGTTGATTTTGATGATGAAGGAAGAGGTAGGGTTTTGGATTATATAAAAACAAAATATGGAGAAGATCATGTTGCACAAATAATAACTTTTGGCTCAATGGCTGCCAAAAATTCCATTAAAGATGTAGCAAGAGTGTTGGAGATGCCATTAGAAGAGGCGAACAAACTAACGAAAATGGTTCCCAATGACCCTAAGATAACATTGGATAAGGCTTATAATAATGTTGAAGAATTAAAATATCTTTTAGAAAATGGTTCAGATTTAACCAAGAAAGTATTGCTTTTTGCAAGGGAATTAGAGGGTTCAAAACGTAATGTTGGAGTTCATGCCTGCGGAGTTATAATTGGAGATGACGATCTTTCAAAATACATTCCCCTATCCTACTCTAAGGATTATGATATGCCAATAACTCAATTTGAAGGCTCACTTGTGGAAAACACAGGAATGATTAAGATGGACTTTTTAGGCTTAAAGACCCTTTCAATTATAAAAGACGCTTGCGAAAACATAAAAAAGAATCACCAAGAAATACTTAAACCAAGCCAATTTCCTTTGGATGATGAGAAAACTTATGAATTATTTCAAAGAGGAGATACTATTGGAGTATTCCAATTTGAAAGTAGTGGGATGAGAATAAACCTTCAAAATCTCAAACCCGACAGATTTGAAGACCTTATCGCGATGAACGCCCTTTATCGCCCGGGTCCAATGCAGTATATCCCTAATTACATAGCCCGAAAGCACGGCAAGGAAGAAATTGTCTATAATTTGCCAATTATGGAAGAGTTCTTAAAGGAAACTTATGGTATTACAATATACCAAGAGCAGGTTATGCTTCTATCACAAAAGATGGCAAACTTCACAAAGGGCGAGGCAGATTCTTTACGTAAGGCTATGGGAAAGAAGAAAAGGGATGTAATGGACAAAATGAAAGAAAAGTTCATAAAAGGATGCAGTGATAATAATCTACCATTAGATGTTGTAAATCGTACTTGGGAAGATTGGGAAAAGTTTGCTGAATATGCCTTCAATAAATCACATTCTACCTGTTATGCCTTCATAGCTTATCAAAGTGCATACATAAAAGCACATTATCCAGCAGAGTTTATGGCAAGCCAATTGACACATAACCTAAATGATATTTCCTCTATATCATTCTATATTGAAGAGGCACAAAAGCATAAAATCGCTGTTTTGGGTCCAGATATTAATGAATCTGACCTAAACTTTACCGTAAATAAGAAAGGTGAAATTCGCTTTGGGTTGGCTGCAATTAAGGGTTTGGGAGAAAGCGGTGCAAGAGAAATAATTGAAGAAAGAGAAAACGGACTATTTGTTAGTGTCACCGATTTTGTTAATAGGATAAATCTAAAAAGTGTTAATAAGCGTTGTATTGAAGCCTTAGTTAAGGCAGGTGCATTTGACAGCTTTGAAAACATTCATAGGGCACAATTTTTCCAAATTCTTAAAACCTCAAACAATAATGAAGAAAGTTTTATTGAAAGATTGATAAAATATGGTAATAAAACAAAGGCAAATAAGGAAAGCTCAACCCTATCTCTATTTGAATCGGAGGACGAAGTTGATGCTTTTGAAATAGAATTTCCTCAATGTGAAAAGTGGAGTGATTTAGAAAAATTAAAAAATGAAAAAGAATCAATAGGATTTTATCTTTCTGGTCATCCATTGGATGAATATTCATTAGAGAAAGAATTATTTTCAAATGCTGATATTGAAAAAATAGATTCTCTAATAAGTGATGGAGAGGAAAAAACCATTAATCTTATTGGACAAATTAATTCCTCTGCAATAAAAAACACAAAGACGGGAAATCAATTTGGGAAATTCCTTTTGGAAGATAAGACTGCCTCTTACGAATTTGCACTATTTGGAAAGGATTTTGTGGACTTTAAAAACTTTTTAATTGATGGCTTATTCGTTCTTGTTAAAGCCAAAATTGAGAAAAGAGGATGGGGAAAAGAAAAGTCTCAACAGGAAGAGATGCAACTAAAAATAAAGAATATATATCTTTTAAATGAGGTTTTAGAAAGCTATGGTAAGGAAATTATTCTTTATATTCCTATAGAAAAAATAAAAGAAGGGTTTAGCCAAGAGATATTAAACAAAATAAAAGCAACGAAAATACCCAAAAAAGAAAATACTGGAGCATTGGTCAGCCTTATTATAAGAGATTATGATGAAGATGTAGATGTGACACTTCGCTTAAAGACAGATAAAATATCAATAAAAGAATTTCTAAAAGAAGTTGATGATATGAGAAATGAAGGAATTATCCAAAAGTATAACATAAAAACAAGTAGCATAAAATAGAATTATGGATAATTTTATTGATTTTTCAATAATAGAATCCTTATCTGAAAAAGCTGGGTTTCAACTTTGTGGTGCAATTTCTAAGCAAGAATTTGACATTTCCTTTCTTTTTTCTTGGTTAAATAAGAATTATAATGCTGATTTGCAGTACTTAGGAAATAATATTGATAAGAGAGAAAACCCCTTTCTTCTATTAGAAAATAGCAAAACAATATTTAGTTTTGTAGCCTCTTATAATACTGAATCATTTCATAACTTGCCATTTACCAAAGAAGAAAATGGTTTAAGATTTGCTTCATATACTCACTTTTTTGACTATCATAGTGCAGTAAAATCAGCTCTTAACAATATAATATCCTCAATCCAAGAGATATATCCAACATTCAAAGCAATTACTTTTGTAGATTCTGCCCCATTTTTTGAAAAACTAATAGCCCAAAAAGCCTTTTTGGGAAATATTGGTAGGAATGGGTGTCTTATAAATAAGGAATATGGGAGTAAAATTCTTATTGGAGAAATTATAACTAACTATTCTACAAACTATTTTAGGGAAAATAATATGGAAGATCCTTGTAAAGAATGTTCTTTATGTAAGGATTCTTGTCCCAATTGTGCAATAAATGATGATAGAACCATAAATTGCAATCTCTGCTCTTCATATTTAAACCAGAGTAATAAGGAAAATATTCCAGAGAATATAAATTTAAGAAATTTTATCTTTGGTTGCGATATTTGTTTGAACGCTTGCCCATATAATAATAAAGAAAGAAGAATCAGCAATTCCAAAATTATGAAAATAAATCCTAATATGCAAAGGTTAATAACCAAGATAAATCAAAACAATTTAGATAAAGAAACATTCTATACTCTAAGAAAAGACTCCCCTTTAAAAGAATTAAAATACGAAAAACTTATTTCAAATATTAATTTTGCATTAAAAAAATCTTAATCCTTCAGTTCATTTAAACTAAATCCTTATTTTGTTATGAGCCAACTTTTATTTTCCTTAACGGAACTTAGGGTTTTTAATTTATTAATTTAAATTCTAAGATGAAAAAAGTAAATTTAAGTTTTATATAATAAGGAAACTGCTAAAAAAGAATAAAATATTTATAGTTTATATTAAGTATAAATATATACAAAATAGTAATTTAATAATTTAGTTTCACATGAAACACATTATAATCTTTAATATCTTTTTATAAATTCTTTTAATATATTACAAAAATCAAGATGTTTGGTAAAGGATAGCCCCTTTCCGTTATCGTATATTGTGTGATACTCGTTGTATTCGCAACCAAAGGTGAATAAGAATAGAGAAGGAACATCTTTTTCAACAAATGGGCAGTGGTCACTATTGCAACTCTCCCCTCCTATTCTAATTTCATTAAAGTATAATTCTTCATCATTTATCTCTTTCATTAAATCGGATGCCCTCTTTTCTTTTTCCCCATTAATCAAAGCTATTCCTTGTGATCCCGTTCCACACATATCTAAATTGAAAAGAAATTTTACTTTTGATAAATCAATAAAAGGATTCTCTGCTGCAAAGTTTGACCCAATTAAACCAATCTCTTCGGCAGAAGAAAAAATAAAAACAATACTATAAGGTGAAGGATTGTTGGAATAATACTTTGCTAAATCCATAGAAACACTAACTCCGCTGGCATTATCATTAGCTCCCGGAAAATAACAACTATCATTTATCATCCCCAAATGGTCATAATGTGATATAAAAACAAAGAAACTATCCTTCTTTTGCGTTCCTTCAATTTTTGCCCAAAGGTTTTGTGTTGTATATTTTTCGTTATACTCCGAAACAATTGATAATTCAAGATAGTCAATCTTCTTTTTATTTATCTCATCCTTTAATTCAATAACAGGAAAAGGATTTTTTCTTGTCCCCATTGGATATTGCATCTTACCACCATTTTGAATTATTACAAGTTTTGGAGAAATTCCAAACCTATTTAGTTTTCCTAAAAAAGAGTAAATCTTAGTTTTTTCATCCGTTTTATAATCTAATAATATTACCTTATTATTATAATTTTTATAATCCAATCTTTTTGAGAAAATATTCTTCAATCTAATTGGTTTTTCCTTTGTAATAATTAAATTAGTTGAAGGAGAATATCCATAAACCATATAATCCTCCCCTGCTTTTAAATAGGCAGAATCCTTAGAATAAAGTTTTAATTTAACATCTTTTATATTGTTAATACTAATATCAAATTCCTGTTCTTTTATATCAGAAATATTATTCTTTATAAGTTCATTTTTTATAAAGTTTTTAGCCTTTTTATCTCCCAAATTTTGATACGCCCTACCCGAAAAATTTTTAGAGGTTAGAGAATCCAAACAATAGTGAGCATACTTATAAGATTGGGCATTTAGAATATTTGTTATCAAAATTGCTAATAAAATTATGTTTCTTTTCATTTTCTAATTGAATTTCTATGGCGTATTTCCCTCCTACTATACACAGAAAAGGAAATATCGCAAGCATTTGAGCTTTAAATTTAACTTTTTATTGGTATTTTTATTATTTAAATATAAGTTTGTCAATACTTTATTCCAGTAAAAATAAGCAAAAAATCACTCATTTTTTTTCACTCATTTTTCATCTATTTTTTGATATTTTTACTCCTATTTCAAAATTTTTAATTCCTTTGACAAAGAAAGCATCCTTTCAATTGGCTTTTTAGCTTTTTCTATTAAAGCCTCATCCAAAAGAATTTCATACTTCTCTTCCCTTAATGACGAAAGAACCTTATCAATTGTGTTTAACTTCATATATCTGCAATCATTACATGAACAAGATGAATCATTAGTAACAACAATAAAAGTTTTTTCAGGATTATCTTTTTGTAATTTATGAACTATACCTGTTTCTGTTGCAACCAAAAACTTATTATGCTTATTATCTTTATTAACAAAAGAAATCATCTCTGAGGTTGAACCAACAAAATCGGCTATTTGTAGAACGGCATCATTACATTCTGGATGTGCAATTAGAATTGCATCAGGATTTTTTATTTTTTGTTTCAATACCTCTTCACTTGTAAGCAACTGATGCACCTCACAAGAACCATCCCATAGCAACATATTTCTTCCAGTTAGCCTATTTATATAACCTCCTAAGTTTTTATCAGGAGCAAATATTATTTTCTGATCCTTAGGTAGTGATTCTACTATCTTTAAAGCATTACCCGAAGTACAAATTATATCAGATAAAGCCTTAATTTTTGCACTACAATTTATATAAGAAATAACTAAATGATCTGGATTTTGTTTTTTAAATTCAATAAATTTATCCTCTGGACACGAATCAGCCAAAGAACATCCCGCCTCCATATCTGGAATTATTACCTTCTTATCTGGATTAAGTATTTTTGCAGTTTCACCCATAAAATGTACGCCACAAAAAAGTATAACCTTGTTTTTAGCCTCCTTAGCCTTTTGTGCCAAAAGCAAACTATCACCAACAAAATCTGAAATATCTTGTATTTGAGGTATCTGATAGAAATGCCCAAGTATAATAGCATCTTTTTCCTTCTTTAACTTTAATATATCCCCTATTTTCTCTTCTTCTCTCATTATATTTTTTCTTATTTTTGTGACAAATTTTAAATTTATTTCTCCTACTTTTTCTCTTTAATATATAATATATATGATTTATATAAATATATTATTAGTATATATACTCTGTTAATATGATTATAAATTCTTAAATAAATATTTGTTTTTTTGAATTATTGTTTTTTATTAAGAACTTATTAACAGATAATGCTAATGTAAATAATTAAAAACAAGAATACTTATATAAATATCAACAAGCAAAGATACAACGAAAAATGATAATAAATAA
Organism: Bacteroidales bacterium; assembly: GCA_031262295.1. Taxonomy (GTDB): domain Bacteria; phylum Bacteroidota; class Bacteroidia; order Bacteroidales; family P3; genus UBA10566. Next base: position 7,910 of record JAISIA010000049.1, read on the forward strand.
TAATTTTATATAAACTATTTTTTGTTATAAACTATTAGAATTACTTGTTGATAAGTATGTAATTTTTCAACAAAAATAATTTATATTTATTTAAGAACAACTTTTCAACAAAGATATTCTACTTTTTTAATAATAAAATGTTGAAAATTTTAATCTGTGTTTTTAAATGGATTACAAATTATTTTATTATTTTTGCTCAACTCTAAGAGTAGTTAGAATCAATTAAATAATCAATAAAATAGATTATTAACAAAAACAAAACTTATCAACACTATATGATTTATAAAGAAATTTTACCCATAGCATCCGACCATGCAGGATACGAATTAAAAGAATTTTTAAAACAATCTCTTTCAAAACAAGGGATAGAATTAAAAGACTATGGAACATTTTCAGAAGAAAGCTGCGACTATCCCGATTTTATCCACCCACTTGCAAGAGATATAAATAAAGGTCTTTATCCCCTTGCCATAATAATGTGCGGAAGCGGAAACGGAGTAAGCATGACAGCTAATAAATACAAGAATGTAAGATGTGCTCTTTGCTGGGAAAAAGACATCTCCAATCTTGCAAGAAAGCATAACGATGCAAATATATGCGCTTTGCCTGCAAGAAAAATTGAAAAACAAGAAGCATTAGACATTGTCTTAGAATTTCTAACAACCTTATTTGAAGGTGGAAGACATAAAGTAAGAGTTGATAAAATATCACAACTTTTAGAATAATAAAAAATATGAGTAGCCAAGAAGAAAAGACCTTTATTAACGATTGTAAGAAGGAATTAGAAAAAAATAATCCTATTGATGTATCATTCAATGTTGAATATATAGCATCAAGTCTTTTTGTTTCATATTCAAAGGTAAGAAATTGGGTTAAAAATATATTAAACTACAACATAAATCATCTTGATGAGCTATGGGAATCCTTTAATAGAAAATTAGAAAAAAACAATAATAAGATTTCTTGGGCAATTGACTACAACATATTAATAGATAATTTAACCAAATTATTAAGAGAAAATAAAATAAAAGAGGTTAATATATTTGAAAGCCGCCTTATAGAGGAAGTTGGTTTGAATAAGGCAATAGCAAATGAGGAAATAAAAATTAATTATCAAACAAAAAAATGTGTAATTGTTGAACCTCTTTACGCAATTGAACAAACTTCAAGCATAGTCCTAAACTTTAATTCAAATATTGAAAGAGATATTATTCTGGGTGCAGAATTTAAAATATTTATAATTCCAATAAATAAGATAATAAAACAAATAAAAGATATAGAACCTATAATAGGTTTGCTATCTATTAATAAACATCAAAGCAAATACCTTCCCTTTACCACAATTCTTACTCCAAAAGAATCGGATGGAAAAACAACAAACATATTTGTTATTGATAATAGTAGGACAAATCTTTTAGAACTAACAAAACATCGTTCTATGCTTTGCTGTATTGAATGTGATGCCTGCAAAAAGGTGTGTCCTGTTTATAGTTTAATAAAAGATGAACCCTACAATAACGTTTTTACAGGACCAGTAGCAAATGTAATTCTTCCTTTTATGGAAACAATTCCCGCATACAAACATCTTAGCTTTTCTTGCACACTTTGCGGAAACTGCCAAAAGGTTTGTCCCGTAAATATACCTATAAGAGAGTTGATAATCCAAAATAAAAACCTTTTTACTGAGAGTAAGTGCGTAGATTATAAGGATAGAGTAGAGGCAAAACTAATAAAGACATACCTAATTAATGAAATAAACAAACAATGGATAAAGAAATGTTTCTTTAAGTTTCATAAGAAACATCTAACCTTCCTACACTGAAAAATAAATTATTAAAACTATGGCTACGATTTACGATATAGCCTTTGCAAATATATATGGTATAGGACCAAGTATTGCAAAGGAGATAATGCAACACTATCGCTCCACTGAGGAGTTCTTCAACGAAAGTCCTTCAAATTTGAAAACCATATTCAAAAACAAGACAAGGACAATTAATGAAATAATTAACAAAACTATGTTCCTTCGTTGCGAAGAAGAGTTGAGGTTTATGGAGAAGTATAACATTAAACCCCTATTTTTCAAAGATGAACAATACCCACAAAAACTACTTAACATTTCCGATCCCCCAATCCTACTCTACTATCAAGGCAAGGGGAATCTCTCACATCAAAGAATGGTGGGAGTTGTTGGAACAAGAAATGCAACAGATTATGGAAAAAAGATTACCGAAAAAATAATAGGGGAATTAAAAAGCTTTAATGTTGAAATTGTAAGTGGGTTAGCATACGGCATAGATTCAATTGCTCATAAGCAAAGTCTAAAAAACAATATTCCAACCTTTGCTGTCTTAGCCCATGGCTTAGATATGATATACCCAAAAGAAAACTTTGATCTGGCACTTGAAATGATAGAAAATGGAGGTGGCATTCTCACAGAATTTATGACTAAAACCACACCCGAAAGATATAATTTTCCTAAAAGAAATAGAATAATTGCTGGCTTATGTGATTGCATATTAGTTATGGAAGCTGCAAAAAAGAGCGGCTCATTAGTAACTGCTGACTTGGCTATGCAATACAATAGAGAGGTTTTTTCAATTCCCGGAAGGATAGGAGACAATTATAGCGAGGGTTGTAACTATCTTATTGCATCTCAAAGAGCCAATATATTGCATCAAATAGGTGATATTAGCCAAATAATGAATTGGGATGTGGTTTCTAATAATCATATAGAGAAAATTTCAACAAAGCCAACAAATTTAACAAAGGATGAAAACATACTCTATGATATAATTCTCAACAAAGGCGAACTGCATATAGATGATCTAATATTAGAAAGCAAAATTGATTATGCTAAGGCTTGTGCATCCCTATTAAATATGGAATTAAATGGAATAATTCTCTGTCTTCCAAAGAAAACATATAAGATAATTATACATTAATAATTTTATATATATCTATATTCCAACAAGATTAAAACGAAGTTTTAGTAAATTATTTCTTCGTTTTAATAAATTATTTCTTCGTTTTAGTAAATTAAAACAGCGTTTTATTTATATGAAATTATTAATGTATAATTATAAAACCAAACTTTTGACCGCCAAGCGGCATTTATTTACCTATCGGATTAAGGATATGTAATTATAAAACCAGACTTTTGATTAGGAAAATAAAGGTTGGTTGCCGACAAAAAGGGTATTATTCATAATTTTGTTGTACTTTTGCAGATTAATCTATTAATATAAATTTATATGACATTTAAAGAATTGGGCATAAGTCCACAAATCCTCAAAGCCATTGAAGAACTTGGTTTTGAAAAAGCAATGCCCGTTCAAGAAGAAACTCTTCCTATATTATTGGAGCAAGATGTTAATTTGGTAGCTTTGGCACAAACGGGAACAGGTAAAACAGCTGCATTTGGCTTACCTATGATACAAAAGATGAACTATTCCAATAATGATACAGAGGTTTTAGTTCTTTGTCCCACAAGAGAGTTATGCATACAGATAGCAAATGATTGTAAAAACTATTCAAAATATGTGGATGGTTGTTCAGTGTTACCCGTCTATGGAGGTGCATCTATTGATGTTCAAATAAGGGCATTGAAAAAGGGAGTTAAGATGATAGTTGCTACACCAGGGAGAATGAACGATCTAATCCTTAGAAAAAAGGTTGATATTTCAAAAATAAAGTATGTGGTCCTTGATGAGGCAGATGAGATGCTTGATATGGGCTTTAAGGATGATTTAGATAATATTTTGGATGCAACACCTTCTTCGAGGCACACCTTGTTATTTTCAGCTACAATGCCTAAGGAGGTTGAAAATATTGCTAAAAACTATATGTCAGATCCTATAAAGGTGCAAATAGGTATAAGAAATCAAGGCTCGGATAATGTAAGTCACTTCTATTATTTAGTACATGCTAAGGATCGTTACTTAGCTTTGAAACGTATTGCCGATTATTATCCCGACATATATGCTATTATATTTTGCAGAACAAAGATAGAAACCCAAGAAGTCTCTGATATGCTAATAAAAGATGGCTATAATGCAGATAGTTTGCACGGAGATTTATCCCAAGCTCAAAGAGATCATGTAATGAATCGTTTTAGGCTTAAAAATATTCAAATGCTCGTTGCAACAGATGTTGCAGCACGAGGATTAGATGTAAATGACCTAACTCACGTTATTAATTATAATCTTCCCGATGAATTGGAGCAATATGTTCATCGCAGTGGTAGGACAGGGAGAGCGGATAAGATGGGAATATCAATTGCGATAATTAATCTTAAAGAAAAATATAAGATACGCAATATAGAACAACAGATAAAGAAAGCCTTTTCTAAGGCAAAGATACCAACGGGTAAGGAGGTTTGTAAGAAACAACTCTTCAATATGATTGATAAGGTAGAGAATGTTGATGTTAATTACTCGGAGATAGAAAACTTTTTGCCCGATATTTTAAAGAAGTTGGAGTGGATGGATAAGGAAGAACTTATACGTAAGTTTGTTTCTTTGGAATTTAATCGCTTTTTGGAATATTATCGTGGTGCTCCTGATTTGAATGTTGATGAAAATGCTTCTTTAAAATCAAGAGATAGCAATGGAGATAGAGGTAAAAGAGGCTCACATTCAAAAGGGGAGAGGACAAATAAGGAAGGTAACTTTGTTAGACTTTTCATAAATCTTGGACATAGAGATAAAATTGTTCCTCAACGCCTAATAGGAATGATTAATGACTATACTCACGATAGGAATATTGAGATAGGTAGAATAGATATTATGGATAATTTCTCCTATATTGACGTTATTGCAGATAAGGCACAAGATGTAATTAATGCCTTTGAAGGAAGGAGCGTTAAGGGAAGAAGAGTTTCTGCTGAAATTGCTCAACAAAAAGGTTCTTCTTCAAGAGGAAGAGGAGAGAAAAGAGAAGAAAGAAGAGGAGAAAGAAATAATTCAAGAAGGGATTCTTCTTCAAGAAGGGATAACCAAAGAGGCGATAGAGCAAAAGACAGAACAAAAGATAGGAGGGGGGATTCCTCTAATGGTTTTCAAAGAAGAGAAAGAGGGGATGGAGAAAAAAGACAACAAAGAAAAAGATATTAACGTTATTATTTAAAACCTATATAAATTAAGACTATGATTTTAGCTCCTTCTTTATTATCAGCCAACTTTGGATGCTTGGAAAAAGACATTTCAATGATTAATCTTAGCCAAGCAGACTGGTTTCACATTGATGTAATGGACGGAGTCTTTGTTCCAAATATAAGTTTTGGACAACCCGTTATAAAATACATAAAACAATTAGCTAAAAAACCTTTGGATGTTCATCTAATGATAGTGGAGCCTCAAAGATATTTTGAAGACTTTCTTAGAGTTGGGGCGGACATTCTTACCATACACTTTGAAGCATCCTTGCATTTACACCGCTCTTTGGAAGAGATAAAGAAATTAGGTATGAAAGCGGGAGTGGTTTTAAATCCTCATACTTCGGTATCTCTTTTAGAGGATGTAATAGAGTGCTGTGATTTGGTACTATTAATGAGTGTTAATCCCGGATTTGGAGGACAGAAATTCATAGAAAACACATATAACAAAATAGAAAAATTAAAAGCTCTTACAATAAAAAAGAATCCCAATTGTTTAATAGAGATAGACGGGGGCGTTAATTTGGAAAATGCAAATAAACTCATCTCCTTAGGTGCTGATGTCCTTGTTGCAGGCAGTTGTGTCTTTTCTTCAGAAAACCCAATAGAGACTATTAAACAATTTAAAACTATTTTATAGCCGTTATGTTTAATATATTCAAAAAAAAAGATAAACTATTAAAGGAGGATATTTCACTTTCTGCTCTAAAAACAGACATTCACTCTCATCTAATCCCAAATGTTGATGATGGGTCTAAATCTATGGAAGAGTCAATCTCTCTTATAAGGCAATTAAAGAGCTTTGGATATGAAAAAGTCATAACAACACCTCATGTTTTCTACAATTCCTTTCCCGATGGTATAGAAGTCTTAGATGAAAAATTAAAAGAATTACAAAGAGAAGTAGAGAGAAATAACATAAATATTGAAATTGCCTTAGGATGTGAATTACTCCTTGATGAGGATGTTTCAGATAGGATGGAGAAAAAACAAATAAGAACATTTTCTGATAACTATCTTTTGGTAGAGTTTCCTATGAATACTCTACCTATGGCTTATGAGAATTGGCTTTTTGATCTTCAATTAAGGGGATATAAACTTGTACTAGCACATCCTGAAAGGTTTTTATACTTTTTTGAAGATAAGAGAAAATATGCTCTATTGAAGGATAGGGAAATTATTTTTCAAAGCAACATAGCCTCAATATCGGGATACTATGGAGAGGATGTAAGAAAGGCAGTTGAATACCTAATAAAGGAAAATATGGTTGAACTATTAGGAACGGATTGTCATGGACAAAGACATATTGAAGCTATAAAAAGAACTCTTAGAAATCCTCTATTAGAACAATTAATCCTTTCAGGAAAACTCATAAATAATAAATTGTAATTAATAAAACAATAAACAAAAAAGATGACCGCATTGCTTGCAATTTCACCCCTTGACGGAAGATACTTTAAACAAACAGAAGATTTAAAGAACTATTTCTCAGAAAAGGCACTTATAAATTATAGGGTAAAGGTAGAGATAGAGTATTTTATTGCTCTACGAGAGATTCCTCTAAAACCATTGGAGGATTTCAATGAAAACAATTTTCCACTTCTAAGAGATATATACACAAACTTTACAGAAGAAGATGCACAAAGAATAAAGGATATAGAGAAGATAACAAATCATGATGTAAAGGCAGTGGAATATTTCATTAAAGAGAAGTTTGACTCTCTTTCATTGAGTAAATGGAAGGAATTTATCCACTTTGGACTAACCTCACAAGATATAAACAATACTGCAATTCCTCTAAGCATGAAGGAGGCTCACTATAATGTTTATCTGCCTCTAATAAATAGGGTCGTAGATCTTTTAGAGGAAAAGGCAAAGGCTTGGGAAAATACTCCTATGCTTGCTCACACACATGGACAACCTGCCTCTCCAACTATGCTTTCAAAAGAGATAAGAGTATTTACTTATAGGATAAAAGAGCAGTTAGAAAACCTAAAAACAATTACTTTTGATGCTAAATTCTCTGGTGCAACCGGAAATTTTAATGCTCATAAGGTAACATTTCCTCAATACAATTGGGTAGAGATTGCAAATAATTTCTGCAACAAAATAGGACTTAGAAGACAACAATACACAACCCAGATTGAGAATTATGATAATATGGCTGCATATTTTGATAATTTAAAAAGGATAAACAATATTCTTATAGATTTTTCAAGGGATATGTGGGCGTATATCTCTATGGAATATTTCAAACAAAAGATTAAGGAAGGTGAAGTAGGCTCTTCTGCTATGCCTCATAAGGTTAATCCAATAGATTTTGAAAATGCAGAAGGAAATCTTGGCTTAGCAAATGCCATAATGGAACATTTGTCAAGGAAATTACCAATTTCACGTCTTCAAAGAGATTTAACCGATTCAACAGTTACAAGAAATATAGGAGTGCCAATAGGACATACAATAATTGCTTTAAATTCTCTTATAAAGGGAGTAGAAAAATTATTATTAAATAAAGAGGCGATAGAAAGGGATTTAAATAATAATTGGGCTGTTGTTGCAGAGGCAATTCAAAGTATTTTGCGTTCTATAAACTATCCTAATGCCTACGAAGTATTAAAACAACTAACAAGGACAAATAGTCATATAGATGCAAATACAATTGCCGCCTTTGTAGATACATTAGATATAGATGAAGATATAAAAGAAAGAATGAAAAATATAACTCCTATGAATTATGTAGGAGTATATAATTAATGATAGAAATAAAACGCTGTTTTAATTTACTAAAACGAAGAAATAATTTACTAAAACGAAGAAATAATTTCTTTAAACGAAGATTTATTTTTAGGGAATTATTAATGTATAAATATAAATATAAAACCAGACTTCCGCAAGGAAAAATAAAGGTCGGTTGCCGACAAAAAGAGGATTATATTAATAAAAGATACTTTTCTTTGCTCTTTGCAAAGCCTTATCTTTTTAATATATTCCTATACCTTATTCTTATTTGTTTAGCTACTATATTTTCTATTGCTTCCATATTATCGGCATCTAATTTCCTAAGTGTTCTTTTTCCAAGTGCAGAAAGTACAAATATTGTAAGTAATCCTTCTTTGTTGGATAATTTTCTTGGAGAAATATATGATAAGATAATAGTTAATGGAAGAGAAAAGGCACTTTTTATATTTGGAGGTATAATTTTTGTCATCTATTTCTTTAAAGATGCTTTTACATACCTATCATCCTTCCTTATAGCCTCAGTAAGAAATAAGATTGTAAGAAATATTAGGAATAAACTATTTAGTAAGTATCTATCCCTTCCTCTTTCCTATCTTACCAATCATAGAAAGGGGGATTTAATTTCAAGATTAAGTAATGATGTAATAGAGTATGATGAAAATGTATTAAAGTCAATAATTGCTCTTTTTAGCTCAATAATAACTGTTTTACTATATTTCATAGCACTAATATATATAGATTATAAACTAACTTTAACAGTTTTGTTTTGTTTTCCATTAATTGCAGGTTTGGTTTCTATAATAAGTCGTTCTTTACGTAGGAAATCAGAAAACCTACAACAAAAAAATGCCAACCTAATTTCAATTATGGAGCAAACAATTTCAGGATTAAGAATAATTAAGGCTCACACTGCAATTGAGATGATTAATAATAGGTTTGTCAATTTCAATGCCTCATACACTCGTTTAAAGAATAGGATTTATCGTAGGGTGGATTTGGCATCTCCTGTTAGCGAATTTTTTGGTAATCTCCTTCTTATTGGTCTATTAATCTTTGGTTCTTCAATGGTATTATCTTCAAATGCTACTCTTTCTGCAGAATTATTTATATCCTATCTCGTACTTTTTGTTCTTATAATAAAGCCTGCAAAGGATATTCCTACATCTTTTTTCAATATAAAAAAGGGTAAGGCATCAATAGATAGGATAACTACTCTTTTAAACACAGAAAATAATATTAAAGAGCCTGTTTTGCCTGTAAAAATTAAGGAATTGGAACATGGAATAAGATATGAAAATGTATCCTTTGCCTATAAGGAAGAATTGGTATTAAAGAATATTAATATAGAATTTAAAAAGGGGGAAACAACTGCCATAGTTGGACTTTCGGGAAGTGGAAAAAGCACCTTGATTGATTTGTTGTCTAAGTTCTATATCCCAACAAGCGGAAACATATTCTTTGATGAGGAAAATATTAACGATATTCTATCAAAAGATCTCCGAGAAAACATAGCAGTAGTTTCTCAGGATACTATTTTGTTTAATGATTCCGTTTCTAATAATATTTCTTTTGGAAGAAACTATTCAAAACAAGAGATTATTAATGCAGCGAAAATAGCCAATGCAGATGAGTTTATAATGCAAATGAGCCAAGGTTACAATACCCAAATTGGGGATAGGGGAACAACATTATCAGGAGGTCAAAAACAGAGAATAAGTATAGCAAGAGCAGTATTAAAGAATGCACCAATACTTGTTTTAGATGAGGCAACCTCAGCTTTGGATACCCTATCTGAAAGGCTTGTTCAGGATGCTATAAACACAATTACTAAGGGTAGGACCTCAATAATAATAGCTCATAGGCTTTCAACAATTGTGGATGCTGATAAGATAATTGTCTTAGATAGGGGAGAGGTTGTCCAAGAGGGTAAGCACAAGGATTTAATTCTTGAAGAAGGATTATATAAAAAGCTTTGCCTTATGCAAAAAATAAGGCAAGAGAACTAAAATAAAATATAGAAAAAGAGCAAAAAAGATAAGAATATGAAGGTCTCAGATTACATTGTTTCTTTTTTGAAAGAGCAAGGAATAAGGGTTGTTTTTGGATATATAGGTGGAATGATTACTCATTTGGTAGATTCTATTGATAAGGCAGAAGGAATATCCTATATTCAAACCTATCATGAGCAAACAGCAGCAATAGGAGCCGAAGGATACGCAAGAGAAACCAATAATTTTGGTGTTGCAATCTCAACCTCAGGACCAGGAATTACCAATATGATAACAGGGATTGCCGATGCCTTCTTAGATTCTGTACCAACACTATTCATTTCTGGACAAGTTAATACCAACGAATATAAATACGATAAGCCAATTCGCCAACAAGGATTTCAAGAATTGGATGTAGTGGAGCTTTGCTCCTCAATAACCAAATATGCTTGCCTTGTTGATGATGCTAAAAATATAAGATACGAATTAGAAAAAGCCATATCAATTGCAAAACAACCAAGAAAGGGTCCTGTTGTTTTAGATATTCCTATGAATATCCAACGTCAAGAAATAGAGCCTTGTTCTCTTAAAGGCTACAAAGAGGAGGAGAAAAAGGAAGAAAGCTATGATATTGATAAGGTAATAGAAAAGATAAGTAGGGCTAAAAGACCAATTATCGTTGTTGGAAGCGGAATAAGAGATAATGCAAAGGATAAATTAGAGGAACTATTAAATCAAAATGAGGTTGCCGTTGTTTGTTCTCTATTAGGCAAGGGGCAGGTTAGAGAAAGCCATAAATTGTTCTTAGGCTTACTTGGTAGCTATGGACTTAGGATGGCTAATATTGCTGTTGCTAAAAGTGATTTAATTATTGCCTTAGGAAGTAGATTAGATGTTAGGCAAACAGGAGCTAAATTAGATGAATTTGAAGGAAAGGATATAATACAGGTAGATATAGACAGAAACGAATTAGAAAACCACAGACTAAAAGGACGACTAACCATAAATTGCCTTGTAGAAGATTTTATAGAAAAACTAATATCTAATAAAGAAAGTCTTTTTAATAGTGATAAAAAATGGGTAAATTTCCTACTATACCTAAAAGAGAACTATTCACAACAAAAAGAAGTTGAACGTTTTGTTGAAAATAAGATGCCATATAGGGCAATGGATATAATTAATAGATATTCCAAAGAAGGGGATGCAATAAGTGTTGATATAGGACAAAATCAGATGTGGGCAGCACAAAGCATTGTTTTAAAAAATCATCAAACATTTACAACAAGTGGAGGATTGGCTCCTATGGGTTTTTCTCTTCCTTGTGCAATTGGAATATCCTTTGCTAATCCATCAAAAAGAGTTTTTGCAATTCTTGGAGATGGAGCTATGATGATTAGCGAGCAGAGTTTGTATATAATATCTCAATACAATCTTCCAATAACAATCCTCTTGCTAAATAACACTTCATTGGGTATGATTACTCAATTTCAAAGCCTATACTTCAATTCCAATATGGCAGCTACAACAATTAAGGGAGGATATAAGGCAGCGGATATGGAAAAACTAAGCCTCTCTCATGGACTTTCTCATCATATAATAGAAGAAAAAGATATGCTCAATGCAGAATACCTAAATAATGTATTTAATAATCATAATGGAGTAGTGGAATTTAAAATAGAAGGACTAACAACAGTTTCTCCTAAGTTGGAATTTGACCAACCTATATTTAATCCAACACCTCATCTACCCAAAGAAGAGTTAAACCACATATTTAGTCTTTTGGAATAGTTCATTTTAAATTAATTTTTTCCTTATCTTCATTTAATTTGCGAAAATAAAAGAATATATGCACCAATACAATCAAGGGGATTTATTAAAAAAAATAAACCTTCCCCAAGACATAAAAAAACTAAACAAAGAACAATTACCTCGTTTGTGTAATCAAGTCAGAGAATACATAATTGAGGTCTTAGCAGAAAATCCCGGTCATTTAGGCTCTTCATTAGGAACAGTTGAACTCTCTGTTGCTCTTTTATATGTTTTTGATGTTCCAAAGGACTCACTAATTTGGGATGTTGGACATCAGGCTTATGCACATAAGGTACTAACAGGAAGAAAGGATGTTTTTAGTACAATAAGACAATTTGGAGGAATAAGTGGTTTTCCAAAAAGGAGTGAGAGTCCTTATGATTGTTTTGGAACAGGACATTCCTCAACTTCAATATCTGCTGCCTTAGGTATGGCTATAGCAGACAAAATAAAAGGAGAAAATAATCAACATATAGCCGTAATTGGAGATGGTGCTATGACAGGAGGTATGGCTTTTGAAGCATTGAATCATGCTGGGACTTCGGATGCAAATATGCTTGTTATTTTAAACGATAATGGGATTTCAATAGACAATAAAGTGGGTGCTTTGGGAGAATATTTTACCTCCATTACAGCATCTCCTATATACAATCATATAAAAAATAGAATATGGAACCTTCTTGGAGGAAATACCTCTTCTTATAGAAAACCTAAGGGAATATTTCGTAGATTACTCTTTGCCCTAAAATCGTTCTTCGCAGGTAAGGGTAACTTTTTTGAAACTCTTAAAATAAGATATTTTGGTCCAATTAACGGAAATGATGTAATTCTTTTAGTTAAGACCTTTGAAGATATAAAAAGAATAAAAGGGAAAAAGGTCTTGCATATAGTAACAAAGAAGGGAAAGGGATTAAAGGAGGCAGAAGAAAACCCTATCACATATCACGCTCCTGGACTATTTAATCCAAAGACAGGAGAAAGAGAAAACAATCACAATAAAGAAGAAGAATTTACCAAATTCCAAGATGTTTTTGGACAAACCTTAGTTGAACTTGCCCAAATAAACGAAAACATTGTGGGAATAACTCCTGCTATGCTTACAGGTTCTTCATTGAATATGATGATGGATGTTTTTCCAGAGAGAACCTTTGATGTTGGAATAGCAGAACAGCATGCAGTCACTTTTTCAGCAGCAATGGCATCTAAGGGATTTATTCCCTATTGTAATATATACTCATCTTTTATGCAGAGGGCATACGATCAAATAATACATGATGTGGCTTTGCAAAAACTACCTGTGGTTTTGTGTTTGGATAGGGCAGGTTTGGTAGGAGAGGATGGTGCAACTCATCACGGAATATTTGATTTGGCATCCCTTAGAATTGTTCCTAACTTAGTAATCTTTGCTCCAAAGGATGAAAAAGAGCTTAGAAACATCCTATACACTGCTCAAAAAGGAATAACTCTTCCTCTGGTTGTGCGTTATCCAAGGGGCAAGGGAAGGATTAAGGATTGGAAAGAAGAATTTAAAGAAATAGAAATTGGTAGGGGAGAGACAATAAAACAAGGAAAAGATATTGCAATACTATCATTAGGAACTATGATAAATAATGCAATGGATGCTTGTTTATCTCTTTCAAAAAAGAATATAGAGATAGGGATATACAATATGCGTTTTTTAAAACCATTGGATACTCTTCTATTAGATGAGGTCTTTTCAAAGTATAATGATATAATAACTTTGGAAGATGGAGTTAAAAAAGGAGGATTTGGTAGTGCAATTGAAGAATATGCAATTGAAAAAGGCTATAAAAACAATATTCATATAATGGGAATAGAAGATAGTTTCATTGAACAAGGCTCAATAAAAGAACTTCAAAAACTATGTAAAATAGATTCCGAGAGTATAGTTGAAAAAGTAGAAGAGATTATTAAAAAAAAGTGAGAACAGAAAAAACTTTCCATTCTCACAATTAATTAAATCAAAATTTAAAAAATATTATTTCTCTTTATTATCCTTCTTTGTTGTTTTTGTAGAAGTCTCAGATAATTTCTTTTCATCTTCATATTCTTCAATTTCAACTAAGACATCATTCTTTGTAACAACTTGTCCTTTCTTTACATTTATAGATTTTATTGTACCATCTATTGTTGCACAAATATCATTATCCATTTTCATTGCATGAAGAGAGAATAGTCTATCTCCCTTCTTTACTTTTTGATTTTTTCTTACAAATATATCTATAATTGTTCCGGGAATAAAAGCATATATCTGCCCTGCATCAACCGTTATGTAGAGTTGTCTATAATATGTTCTCTTAGGTGTGCTTGATTCTTTCATAACTATTATTAATTTAATTAATCCATTACTACTATTATTCTATATTTTTTATAGGTTTTATAAAATAATTAGAACGGAGGAATACCATGCTTTTTGTAAGGGTTCTCTACTTCCTTGTTCTTTGTCATTTCCAAAGCGTGAATTATGTATTGACGAGTTTCAGAAGGTTGAATAACTGCATCAACATATCCATAAGAGGCGGCAACATAAGGATTGGTAAATTTATCTTTATATTCCTTTATCTTTACTTGACGCATTTCTTCTGGGTTTTCCGCTGAAAGGATTTCATTACGGAATATTATATTTGCAGCACCTTCTGGTCCCATAACCGCAATTTCAGCTGTTGTCCATGCAAAAACAAAATCTGCTTTAAGATGATTTGAACACATAGCTATATAACCTCCTCCGTATGCCTTGCGAAGAATGACTGTAATCTTTGGAACTGTAGCCTCAGAAAAAGCATAAAGGATTTTTGCTCCATGACGAATAACACCTGCATGTTCTTGATCAACTCCCGGCAAATAGCCCGGTAGATCTTCCAAAGTGATAAGAGGTATTTGGAAAGCATCACAAAAACGTACAAATCTCGCTGCCTTATCTGACGAATTACAATCTAAAACCCCTGCCATGTGCATAGGTTGGTTTGCCACAAAACCAACAGTTTCTCCATTAATTCTTGCAAATCCAATAACTATATTGCGGGCATAGTGCTCTTGAACCTCTAAAAAAGAGGAATCATCTACCAAAGAACGAATGATAAGTCTAACATCATAAGGAATCTTTGGGTCTGTTGGGAATATTTGATTAATCTTATAATCCTTTGCCTTAGGTTTTTTTGATGGGAAGTTTTCAGCTTTCTTTGTATTATTCCAAGGAATATAGGTGAAAAGCTCCTTTATTTGTTCAAAACACTCCTTTTCACTTTCGGCAAAAAAGTGTGCATTACCTGAAATCTCAGCATGTACTCTTGCACCTCCTAAATCCTCTTGGGAAATTTCTTCACCCAATACTGTCTTTATAACATCTGGACCCGTTATAAACATCTTTGAGATATTATCTACAACGAAAACAAAGTCAGTAAGAGCAGGTGAATAAACAGCACCTCCTGCACAGGGACCTAAAATTACTGAAATTTGAGGAATAACTCCTGATGCCATAGTGTTGCGATAGAAGATTTCTCCATATCCTGCAAGAGCATTTACTCCTTCTTGTATTCTTGCACCACCTGAATCGTTAATACCAATTATAGGAACCTTCAACTTCATAGCATGATCCATAATCTTACAGATCTTTTTTGCGTGCATATAACCCAAAGAACCTCCCGCTACGGTAAAGTCTTGTGCATATATACATATAGGGTATCCATTTATTGTACCCGTTCCTGTAATTACACCATCAGCAGGAAGGATTTTCTTATCCATATCAAAATCCTTACCAGAGTGTTGAACAAAAATATCGTATTCATGGAAGGAGCCTTCATCTAAGATTTCCAAAATTCTTTCCCTTGCGGTGAGTTTTCCGCTTGCTTTCTGTTTTTCAACAGCTTTTTCTCCCCCTCCTTTTAGCAAGGCTTGCATTCTTGCTTTAAGATCTTGTGTTTTATTGTTAATTGACATAGTTTGATGTATTAAATTAACAAGAAAAATTTACTTGTAAGAAGCAAAATTACATCAAAATTTTTAGTTTAGGTAAATAAATCGGCTTTTTAATGAATTTATAAAAAGAAAAAAAGACTTTAAATGCTAAAAATACGTATATTATACATTAGAAAATAATAGCAATAAAACAAAATTATTGGTTTTCTTGCTCAAATAGATATTCTGCATCTTGTAAAATGGCGTGCTCTAAAGTTATTTTCTTATATTCTGCCTTCTTTTTAATATCATCCAACCATTTCTTGTCTGCATAAATATTTTTCTTATAAAACTCAATCCTTTCTTTTTTCTTTTGAGGATCAACTTTCTTTACTATTTTCTTTTGTTTATGTCCAACACCATCAACAAAGAACATATTATAAGCTAAATCAATAAAACCAAATCCAAAATTATTTAGATTATGTTCTGTTTGAAAGAGAATAAATAAATCAAACTTATTAATTTCATTATGCAAATCTTTTGTGCCAAGAGGATCTTTTTTAGGCTTTTCTTCTTTAATACTCCCTGAATGAATTTCCCTACAATAGTACCAAAGCTCTCCATTATAAAGTACTTTATCTAATAAGCCCATATCAAATATATCCCAAAAGAAACTATCTCCTATAACAAGGGGACGTATCTTTTTCTTATCTGCATTTGTTGAATCAATATGAAAGAAAGGGTAAATCAAATTCTTTTCTTCTTTTGCCCAAAGAACATTTAATAAATAACCAAGATCACTATCGTAAAATTTAGGGTTTTTGCTATGAACTAATGAATCAATAACCAATTTAGGTAAAGCAATATTCTCCATTTTGGAAATATATTCTATAATAGAGTCCATAGCCAAAGCTGAGGCATATCTTGACCAATGAATACCTTTTTTTGGAATAAGAGCATAAGTTGAGGTATCCTTCATACTAATTATCCACTTATTAAAATCAATATATGGAATTGAAGTTTTCTCAATTGCTTTTATCATATAGTCATAATTATTTTTCTTGCCTTTTAGTTTTTTTAATATTTGCTCAGGAATATTTTCGGGAGAAAACCTTGTCTTGTTTGGAGCAAACATTACAATAACCTTCTTATTTAGCTTTTCAAGAGTATCTTTTACTTTTGAAAGACGATATAGTTTTTCATTTATTGCAGAATCTCCAATAAAATCCATTCCTGCTACGGTTGAAATGTATGTTCCATCATATAAATATCCATCTTTACCATAAACTATTTGCGTATTTGGTGATTCTGAAAGAACACTATAAACAAATTGATTATGCACTCTAACGAAAAAAGGCATAAACCCTAAGTTTTCTTTTGCATATTTTTCACAAGATGTTTGAAATTCTCCATTAAATAAGTTCTCTTTATATAATATAGGCTTTTCTGCTTTGGGAGTATAGCCATAAAGAGGAATAATTCTTACATAAGTGACATAACTTCTAAGAAGAGTTAGTGATATAATTGTAACAAAGGATACGAATAAGGCTCTTTTAATTCTTCTTGTTTTCATTTTCGTAAATATAAACAGCGTCTTGATTTATTGCCTCATTAAGAGTTATTCCTTGTTCTATTGCTTTTCGTTTTATCTCATTAAGC
>JAISIA010000061.1 GCA_031262295.1 Bacteroidales bacterium
CTTATTTTTCCAGAAAAAAACGAAGAAATATTTAAATAAAACGCTGTTTTATTTTGCTAAAACGAAGAAATAATTTACTAAAACGAAGATTTATTTAAAGATAATAAACTAATAATAAGCAAATTATCTTGTAATAAAAAATAAAAATAAGTTGTGGGAAAATTTTTATGCTTTTGCCTTAAAAGAAACTTTGTTTTGGGCAAAGATACAAAAAAGATTTGATATATGCAAATGGGGTTTTCCAAATTGGGGTGTTCAGAACTTTAACATTTGAAGGAAAAAATGTTAAAAATTTTTTGAAAATACATTTTCACATATCCAATAACTATTAGTTATTTTACATAATTCTATTATTGAAAAATTTATTTTTAATAAAAAAAACAATAATCAACGATATTTTTTCAAAGAATAAGAAGAAATTCCTAATGATTGATTGCCGACATTTCTTCGTTTTATTTTTGATAATATAATGATTTAATTTATTGATAATTGAAAAATAATTATTTTTTGCTTAATTATTAGATATTCAAAGGGGAATATTCAATTATTTTTATTCAAATATGAGCATATTTTTGCTTATAAATTTATTTTAAATGTATAAAAACTTGAATTTTCTTGGTTAAGAAAAAAAATCTTTATATCTTTGCCGACTAATTCTAAAAAGATTAGGCAATTTTAACACTAGTATTTATTAAAGTAAAAATTTTAAGAAAATGACAAAAGCAGACATCGTATCTTTGATAGCAAAGAAAACAGGATTAGAAAAAGTAGCAGTACAAGAAGTTGTAGAAACATTCATGGTTGTTATGAAAGAATCTATGGGTGCAGGTAAAAACGTGTATCTAAGAGGTTTTGGTAGTTTCATAATAAAACGTAGAGCAGAAAAAACAGGAAGAAATATATCTAAAAACACAACAGTTATTATTCCTGCTCACAACATTCCTTCATTTAAGCCATCTAAGACTTTTATGAATTTAGTTAAAAAACAAGTAAAATAATTGGAAATATGCCAAGCGGAAAGAAGAGAAAAGGCCATAAAATGGCTACTCATAAAAGAAAGAAGAGACTAAGAAAGAATAGGCATAAGAAGAAGTAGAAGTTGTTTGTAACACAGCCCATAAATGAATAAAGACTTAATAATAGATGCAAATAGTTTAGGGGTTGAAATAGCTTTACTTGAAGACAAACGTTTGGTGGAACTTCACCAAGAAAAGACTGAAAGTAGTCATTTAGTTGGTGATGTTTATCTGGGGGTAGTTAAGAAAATTATGCCCGGATTAAATGCTGCCTTTGTTGATGTAGGACATAGCAAGGATGCATTCCTACATTACCTTGATTTAGGACTACAATTCAATACTCTAAGCAAATTTACCTCTAATTTGATCAGCGGAGACCCTCAAAAAGCTGTCATTCCAAAGATGAAATTAGAGGCTTCTTTGGAAAAAAGTGGAAAGATCTCAACTGTATTAAAGCAAGGTCAAGCCGTATTAGTACAAGTTGCCAAAGAAGCAATATCAACTAAGGGACCAAGATTAACTTCCGAGATTTCATTTGCAGGAAGATTCTTGGTCATTATGCCATTTTCCAACAAAATATCCGTATCTTCAAAGATAAAAAGTATTGAGGAAAGGAATCGTTTAAGAAGATTGGTAAATAGCATTCGCCCAAATAACTTTGGAGTAATAATAAGAACATCTGCCGAAGGTAAGAATGTGGCAGAATTGGATTTGGATTTAAAAGACCTACTTGCAAAATGGGAGGTAATATATAGAAAATTACCTAAGACAACTCCAATAGCTAAATTAGTTTCTGAAATAGATAAGTCTTCTGCTATTTTAAGGGATATGCTATCTTCTGACTTTACCAATATCTTTGTAAATAATGTTGAATTATATGAAGAATTAAAGAAAGATATAAAGAACATATATCCCGACAAAGACGACCTTTTAAAACTATATAAGCTAAAAACTCCAATATTCGATCAGTTTGGTGTCACTAACCAAATAAGGAATTCCTTTGGTAAGGTGGTGACAATACGCTCAGGAATTTATCTTGTAATAGAGCAAACTGAGGCTATGTGTGTCATTGATGTTAATTCAGGACACAGAACCAAATCTGCAAACGACCAAGAAGAAAATGCCCTTATAGTAAATATGGAAGCAGCCGAAGAGGTTGCAAGACAAATGCGACTAAGAGATATAGGCGGATTAATAGTTATTGATTTTATTGATTTGCATCTTCAAAGCAATAGGAAAATACTTTATGATAAGGTTTGTCAATTAATGAAACAAGATAAGGCTCGGCACACTGTGTTGCCATTATCAAAGTTTTGTCTAATGCAAATAACACGTCAAAGAGTTAGACCAATAATTAGTTTTGATGTATCTGAGATTTGTCCTGTTTGTGGTGGAAGTGGAAAGATAAAATCTTCGGTTATAGTTATTGATGAAATAGAAAACGATTTAAAATTCCTTGTTAGAGGACAAAATGAAAAGAAACTCACTCTTATAATACATCCTTTTGTTTATGCCTATTTAGTAAAAGGATTGTTAAAATCAATTAAGAGAAAGTGGGAAAAGAAATATAAAACCAAACTAAAATTGCAAGAGGATTCCAATTTTAGTTTATTGGAATACCAATTCTTAAATTCCAATAACGAAATAATTAAATTGCAATAGCAAAAAATTATTCTAAGAACACAAGGAAAAAATTTCACAAAAGAAAATGAAGAAAATCCTTACAATAATTGGTGCTCGCCCTCAAATAATCAAATCTTCTGCAATTAGTAGGGCAATAAAAACCCATTTTAGTGAAGTTTTCTCTGAGGTTGTCTTGCACACAGGACAGCACTATGATGAAAATATGTCGGATGTTTTCTTTTCTGAATTAGAAATTCCCTATCCAAAATACAATCTTAAAGTTGGAAGTCTCTCTCATGGTGAGCAGACTGCAAAAATGATTGAGGGGATAGAAGAGGTCTTAGTTAAAGAAAAGCCGCAAGGAGTTATAATTTACGGAGACACCAATTCAACCCTTGCAGGTGCTATTGCAGCAAGCAAAATGCTTATTCCCGTAATTCATATTGAGGCAGGCTTACGTTCTTTTGATAAAACCATGCCCGAAGAAATTAATAGGGTTGTTTCAGATCATTGTTCTACCTTGTTGTTTTGCCCATCTTCTACGGGATATAATAATCTTATAAGGGAGGGATTCAATAAAAAAATATATGAAAAGCCCACAATAAATAATCCCAATGTTTATCTAACAGGGGATATTATGTATGATAATACCCTATATTTTTCAAAAAAGGCAAGCAAAAGAAAGACTCCTTTGAGTATTTACGATGATTTCATTCTCTGTACCATTCATCGCAATTCAAATACCGATAATAAAGAAAACTTATTAGAGATATTCTCTGCCATAAAAGCAATTTCAGAAAACCAAACTATTGTTTTGCCCCTACATCCTCGCACCAAAAAGATGTTAAGTGAGCTTTTACCTTCTTTTTTTGAGGAAATACAAAGCAATAATAATATAAAAATTATTCCCCCTGTATCATTTTTGGATATGATTTACTTAGAAACAAAAGCCAAATTAATAATAACAGATTCGGGAGGGGTACAAAAGGAGGCGTATTTCCTAAAAAAACCTTCTGTTATTTTGCGTCCCCAAACAGAATGGGTAGAAATAATTGAATGTGGTAATGCTTTGTTGGCTGGTAAATCATATAATAAGATAATAGAAAGCACAAATTGGTTTATAAATAATCCTCCAAAGGCTTACCCTAATTATTTTGGTGATGGACAATCTTCAAAATTTATATTGGATAAAATAAATAAATGTTTATAAAAATGAACACAATTGAACAATTACAACTTTTAGCAATAGAAATAATAGAGAAGGAAAATTTTAATTATGAACCCAAAAGTCTTTTTCTTCCTATTGAATATGCAATGCATCAAGGAGGGAAAAGAGTTCGTCCTTTTTTAGTTTTGCTCTCTTGTGATTGTTTTTCAAAAGATGTTTCTCTTGCTAAGTATTCTGCAATTGCAATAGAGATACTTCATAATTTTACCTTATTACACGATGATATAATGGACAATTCCCCTCTTAGAAGAGGTAAGGAGACGGTTTATAAGAAATATTCAATAAATAGTGCCATACTTTCTGGCGATGCAATGTTCGCCTTAGCTATAAATAAGGTAATGGAAACTCCAAAAAAGGAAATTACTCCTTTTTTGGCACAAGAGATTTGTCTTGCTTCAATTGAAATATGTAAGGGACAGGCTTTGGATATGTCTTTTGAAGAAAGAGATGATGTAGAAATAGAGGAATATATAGATATGGTGCGTTTAAAAACCTCTGTTTTGTTGGGCTGTGCTCTAAAACTTGGAGCAATTTGTGCAAAAGCAAGCAAGGAGGAACAAGAAATTATATATTCATTTGGAGAAAAACTTGGTATTGCATTCCAAATTCAAGATGATATTTTAGATTGTTGGTCAAATGTATCAACATTTGGAAAGATTGTTGGAAGAGATATTTTGGATAAAAAGAAAACCTTTCTATACCTAAAAGCACTTTCTCTTTTAAAGGATGAGAAAAAAGAAAATTTTAAACAACTATACAATTCTTCCTTTGAAAATAATGAGGAAAAAATCTTTAAAGTAAAACAAATATACGAAGAATTAAATATAAGAGATATTGCCTTTAATGAAAGTTTATCCTATACCAATGAAGCAATGGAAATGGTAAAAAGATTATCTATTGATGAAAGTAAAGCAGAAAATTTAATTACCTTTGCAAATATTCTACTTGGTAGAGAAAAATAAAACAATAAAATAAAGAAAAATGGAAAATTTATCAAACGAATTTAAACTATACGCTGTAAAACACAGAAAAATCAATAGTCTAACCTTAGATCGCTACAGCAAAAACGCATATATAAATCCCACAATAATTGAAGAAAGACAGCTAAACGTTGCACAGATGGACGTTTTTTCTCGTCTTATGATGGAAAGAATAATATTCCTTGGGACCGCAATAGATGATGATGTTGCAAATATAATACAGGCACAATTATTGTTTTTAGAAAGTGTAGATTCTCAAAGAGACATTCAAATATATTTAAACTCTCCAGGAGGTTATGTTCATGCTGGATTAGGAATTTACGATACTATGCAATATATTTCTCCTGATGTTGCAACAATATGCACAGGTCTTGCAGCATCTATGGGATCTGTTCTTCTATGTGCAGGAGCTAAGGGAAAACGTTCTTCTTTGGAACATTCAAGAGTTATGATTCATCAACCACTTGGAGGAGCAGAAGGACAGGCTTCCGATATTGAGATAGCTGCAAGAGAGATTCTAAAAACCAAAAAAGAATTATATTCCATTATATCTAAACATTCAGGTCAAAAAATTGAGAAAGTAGAGAAAGATGGTGATAGAGATTTTTGGATGACTGCACAAGAGGCAAAGAAATATGGAATGATTGATGAAATACTTGTAAGAAAACAAGACAAAGAAAAATAATTTATCTTTCCTAATTCTTTTTCCATAACCTAATAATAGAAAATAAAGAATATATATATAGAAAACTATAAAAAGATTATCTAATAAGGGAGAATTATGTGCAAGAAAAACGAAAAACTTTCATTAGATAGCCTAAATCGTATCAGCGTTCAAGAGTTTAAAAATGCTGAAAAATATCCCTTAATTGTAGTATTGGACAATATTAGAAGTATGAATAATGTTGGTTCAATATTTAGAAGCTCCGATGCTTTTCTAATTCAAGAGATATTTCTTTGCGGAATCACTCCTCAACCTCCTCATAGGGAAATAAACAAAACAGCATTGGGTTCAACTCAAAGTGTTGCTTGGAGATATTTTTCCTCAACAATGGATGCTATAAATTTATTAAAGGACGAGGGATACCTAATTTGCAGTATAGAACAAGCAACAAATAGTATCCCTTTGCAAGAATTTAAGGTTGAAAATAATCAGAAAATAGCCATAATTCTGGGAAATGAGGTAGAGGGAGTAGAACAAAAGATAGTGGATTCCTCTAATTGCGTTATTGAAATTACACAATACGGAACAAAACACTCATTAAATGTTTCCGTAACAGCAGGAATTGTTCTATGGCATATTCAAAATGAGATTTTATCACAAAAATAAAATATTTAACATTTTTTTCGTCAAATGTTAAATTCAAAATTTCAAAACTGAAATTTCCTGTTTGCTTTTTTGAAAATAATTTTATATCTTTGCCGAAACAAAGCCTTATTAAGAGGCAAAAAACATAATATTTTCCCCATAACTTATTTTTATTTTTGACAACAAGATAATAGATTAATTATTAGCTTATTATCTTTGAATAAATCTTCGTTTTAGAAAAATAAAACAGCGTTTTAGAAAATTATTTCTTCGTTTTAACAAATTAAAACAGCGTTTTATTTAAAGAAATCTTCGTTTTTTTCTTTAAAAATTAGAATTTGGGTTTTTTAATGAAAAATCTGGAAAAATATATTAAAATTTCCATAAATCGTATTGAGAATGACGTATTTGAGGGTGTAGAAAAATTTTAACAAATTTTTGCATAGTAAAAATTGAAATTTTGAATGAAATGTTAAAAATTGTTAAATTTTGGCGAAAAAATTTACTAAAGTGTTAAAAAAGGGGTAAAAAAAGGGTATGAAATGTTAAATAATTTGTAAAAAAGTAGTATTTTATATGAAAAATATTCAAAAAGGCTTTATTTTTCTAAGGTTGCTCTTTATATGGAAAGAAATTTTATGACCTCATTAATTAAAAAAGCTGGATTATCTCTTTGAATCCAGTGCCCCGAATTAGGTACATTAATTATTGAAGAATTGATATAAATTTTGTTAAATTTTTTTTCATCTTCATTATTTATGTAATTGGAGTTTTCTCCCTTTAATAAAAGTGTAGGAATTGATGTTTGTTTTACATCAATATTGGATAAAACCTTAGGAAAGTCTCTTGCAAGTATGGGTATGGCAGCTCTCCAAGAAAATTTTCCTTTTATTGTTTTTATATTTTTAAGAATTAGAAAACACATATCCCTATCAATACCCTTACTTAATAAGTAATTGCTTATATCACTCATCCTATTAAATGAAGAAAAATTTAAGTTGAGTAATTCCTTACAAAGAATTTTATTTTCTTTTGTAAGGGGATATTTCTTAAAATGAATATCAACCACAATTAATGCCTTAAAATAGGAGGGAGAAATTCTTTGCATAGTCATAGCAATCTTGCCTCCCATTGAATGTCCCATTAATATGGGATTTTTTAATTTTTTTTCCTTGCAAAGAAATATAAGAATGTTGGCTATTTCTTCGTATGAAAATTCCTCTAAGTGAAAACTTCTTCCAAAAAGAGGAATATCGGGTACAATTACATTATAGTTTTGGGTAGAAAAATACTTTGCAACATTTATCCAATAGTCGCTTAATCCCAAGTATCCGTGCAAAATTATAAGTGGTCTTCCACTTCCATACTCCCTAAAAAAGAATTCCATTTTCCCTTACAATATATAATGTATAAAAAGATTTGTATTCAAAATAGGCAACAAAGGTATAAATTAAAGATTACATATTTTTGGTATGATGTAAATTTTAATTAGTTTTGCACTTTAAAATAAAAATAATAGTAGGACTATGGAATATATAACCATTATAATTTTTGCAGTATTTGTAAATAACGTTATACTTTCTCAATTCTTGGGAATATGTCCCTTTCTGGGGGTTTCAAATAAGGTTTCTACCTCTTTGGGTATGGGAGCTGCCGTTTTGTTTGTTATGACCTTAGCAACACTTGTCACTTTCATTATTCAGACCTACATTTTAGATGCCTTATCCTTGCAATTCTTGCAAACCATAGTATTTATTTTGGTTATAGCGGCTTTGGTTCAAATGGTGGAGATAATACTTAAAAAGATTAGTCCAGCACTTTATCAAAGTCTTGGAGTTTTTCTTCCTCTTATTACAACAAATTGTGCAGTGCTTGGTGTGGCAATATTAGTTATTCAAAAGGACTTTACACTTCTAACAGCATTAGTTTATACAATTGGTATGGCTTTGGGATTTACCTTAGCAATGGTTTTGTTTGCAGGTTTAAGAGAGAGGATGGACCTTTTGGGAATGCCAAAAGGAATGAGTAAAATACCTATTGTCCTTGTTACAGCAGGCATATTGGCTATGGCTTTTATGGGTTTTGCAGGCTTGGTTAAGATATAATTTTTATGGAAGAAGAAAATAAGAGTGAAAAAATAAGCATAGAGCCTATTGAGACCTTAGTAAAGGATAAAACAAATAAAAAATTACTAAAATATAATAAGGAAAAAAAGAATAAACCTTCTTGGTGGATACGCTCAAAAAGAAAAAAACTCATCGCAGGATTAAAGGAAGAATTACAAATAATAGGTATTAAGAATGCTTGGATGCACAATAGTTTTATTAGTGCAGAGGAAAGGAAGGCAAAAAATATCATAATATACATACAAATTAATCCTTTGCAAAAACAAGACCTTATTGTTGAGAATATAGAAGCAAATCTGGATAAGATATTTAAAAGAAAAAAAATAACATTAATAGAAATTTCCACTCTTTCTCCCTCAATAAAAGAATTTGTTTTTAAGGATCTCTCTTCAATATTCTAACAAAAAGTTCAATATTTTATAGTATGAATATATCAGCAGTTGTAATAACCTTTAATGAAGAAAGAAATATTGAGCGTTGCATCCTATCTTTAAGGGATGTTTGTGAAGAAATATTGGTTGCAGATAGCCTTTCTACTGATAAAACTAAGGAAATATGTCTTAATTATGGAGTAAAATTCCTTGAACATCCTTTTGAAGGTTATGTAAAGCAAAAGAATTGGGCATTAAATCAGGCAAAATACGATTGGATTCTTTCTTTGGATGCCGATGAGGCATTATCAGAAGAGTTGAAAAACTCAATATTAAAAGTTAAAACCTTAGATAATCTTTCAGATTCCTATATGTTTAATCGTCTAACTAACTATTGCAATTTGCGATGGATTAAACATAGTGGTTGGTATCCTGATAGAAAAGTGCGTCTTTTTAGAAAGGATAGTGGGAAATGGGAAGGAATAAGTTTGCATGAAAAATTTCAAATTAAGGAAGGAAAGAAATTAGAGTGGTTAAAGGGGGATTTATTACATTATACTTGCAATACTTTGGCAGAACATATAGAACAAGTAAATAAATTTTCAACAATTGCATCAGAAGAACTTTTCTTAAAAGGTAAAAAAGTTGGAATTGTTTCAATATATATAAAAAGTTCGTGGAAGTTTATAAGGGATTATTTCTTTAATATGGGCTTTTTGGATGGAATGCAAGGGTATTGGATATGTAAAATAGGAGCTTTCTCCACCTTTTTGAAGTATTCCAAATTGAAGGAGAAGAATAAAAAGAAAGAAAAGAAAATTGGATAAGACAAAAAACATAATACAGGTTTTTGCATCTTCCTTTTGGGGAGGTGGAGAGGTTTTTGTCTATGACTTAGGTAAGGAGTTAATAAAGGATAATTACAATATTGTTTTTGTTTCTAAGAAAAGTAAGGTAATAAAAGAAAAACTTCAAAACATAGCTCCTTGTTACCAACTTCCATTAAAAGGAATATTTGATATATATTCTGCCTTTTTACTTTCCAAAATAATAAGAAAAGAAAATATTTCCATTATACATTGTCATAATTTTAAGACTGCATTTATTTGTCTTTATGCAAAAATACTCTCAAAAAAAGATGTTAGAATAATTCTTTCAAGACATTTTATTAAGAAAGCAAAGAAAGGATTTATTTATATGTGGTTATATAGGCATATAGAAAAGATTATCTTTGTATCAAATGCAGCTTTGGAGGAATTTGCTCAAACATATAAGGGTGATAAAACAAAATTATGTGTAATTCATAACAGCATAAAAGAGCCTAAAATTAACGAAACGATTTCAATAAGAACAAAATTAAATATTCCTCCTTCAACTTTTCTTCTTGCTTTTGTAGGACGCTTGGAAGCAGAAAAAGGAGTTGAGGTTCTTTTGAATGCAGTTTGCAATTTAAAAAATGAGAATATATTTCTTATTATTATAGGAAGGGGAGAAAAAGAGTATGAAGAAAAACTCAAAGACATAGTTAGGAAAAATGAAATTGAAGATAAGGTAAATTTTCTTGGTTTTTCAAAGGATGTTCCTTCAATTATAAAGGATGTGGATATTGGAATTTGTCCTTCAATATGGAGAGAAGCAGGTTCTCTTTCAATAATTGAATTTATGCTATTGGGCAAAGTGGTTATTTCAACTAATAATGGAGCACAAAAAGAGTATATTGAAAATTTTCAAACGGGCATTTTAATTGAGCCTAATGATAGTTATGCCCTAACAAATGCAATAAAGCAATTAATAAATAATCCAAAACAAATATCCATTATAGGAAATAATGCAAAGCAATACTTTGAAAAGGAGCTTTCATACAATAAATTCTATCAAAAAATCAAAGACATATACCAAGAATAATTTGTTATTTGTTTTTGAAATAAAGATCTCAGAATAATATTTCTTTGAATAATCTAAAAAAAATAGCGTTTTTTTGCATTAAAAAAATAAATATACCTTCATAGCGTTTTGTTTTGTATAAATTTATTGTACTTTTGCACACGTAAAAATGGGTTTTTCTCGTTTTTAAGTGATGAGTTCTTTAATAAATTAGATAAAATAAAACAAAACAATGACAAAAGAAAAGAAATTTTTAACCTGTGACGGGAATCAAGCTGCGGCTCACGTTGCTTATATGTTTAGTGAATGTGCGGCAATCTACCCTATAACCCCTTCATCTCCTATGGCAGAATACGTAGATGAATGGAGTGCAAACGGAAGAAAGAATATATTTGGAGAAACAGTAAAATTGGTTGAGATGCAATCAGAAGCTGGAGCAGCAGGAGCCTTACATGGTGCCTTGCAAGCAGGGGCTTTGTCCTCCACTTTTACGGCTTCACAAGGCTTACTCCTTATGATACCTAACCTATATAAGATAGCGGGAGAACTACTTCCAGGAGTTTTGCACGTAACTGCTCGTACTATTGCCGCTCAGGCTCTATCTATTTTCGGAGATCATTCAGATATATACGCTTGTCGTCAAACCGGTTTTGCAATGCTTGCATCCTCTTCTGTACAAGAAGCAATGGATTTGGCAGGTGTTGCTCATCTTTCAGCAATAAAAGGAAGAGTTCCTTTTATGCACTTCTTTGACGGATTCCGTACCTCACATGAAATACAAAAAATAGAAGCTCTATCCAACGAAGATATGGCTGGATTGATTGATAAGAAAGCTTTGAAGGAGTATAGAGATAATGCACTTAATCCAGAGCATCCTGTAACAAGAGGAACTGCTCAAAACCCAGATGTTTTCTTCCAAGCAAGAGAAGCAAGTAATGTATTCTATGATAAGGTTGCAGATATTGTTGCTGATTATATGCAAGAGGTAGGCAAAATTACAGGAAGAGTGCATAAACCTTTTGAATATTATGGACCAAAAGATGCAGAAAACATAATTATAGCAATGGGTTCTGTGACTGATACAATAAAAGAGGTTATTGATTACTTAGAAGAAAAGGGAGAAAAGGTAGGTTTAGTGACAGTACATCTTTATCGTCCTTTCTCAATTAAGTATCTTGGTCAAGAACTTCCTCAAACAACAAAGCGTATATGCGTTTTAGATAGAACAAAAGAAGCAGGAGCAAACGGAGAGCCTCTATACTTAGACGTAGTTGAAGCATTCTCTTCTTGTAAGGATATTCCAATGGATAAAAAACCTATGATTATAGGTGGAAGATATGGATTATCATCAAAGGATACTACTCCTGCACAAATAATTTCAGTAATAGAAAATCTTAAAAAAGAAACTCCAAAGAACCAATTCACAGTTGGAATAGTTGATGATGTTACTTTCCATTCCTTAGATGTTATACCTGAAATCTCAATGGCAAAACAAGGAACTTTTGAAGCAAAGTTCTATGGATTGGGAGCTGACGGAACGGTTGGTGCAAACAAAAATTCAATAAAGATTATTGGCGATAACACCGACAAATACTGCCAAGCATACTTTGCTTACGATAGTAAGAAATCAGGAGGTTTTACTTGCTCACATCTACGTTTTGGAAATACCCCTATACGTTCTCCTTATTTAGTAACAACACCTGACTTTGTTGCCTGCCATGTTTTTGCTTACCTAAATATGTATGAGATATTAAAAGGTATAAAGCCAAATGGAACCTTCCTATTAAACTCTATATATGATAAAGAAGAAACAATAAAGAATCTTCCTAATAAAATAAAGAAAGAACTTGCTGAAAAGAATATCAATTTCTATATAATAGATGCTACAAAAATAGCAGAAGAGATTGGTTTAGGCAATAGAACAAATACTATATTGCAGTCTGCATTCTTTAAAATCGCAGATGTGATTCCTTATGATTTAGCTGTTACTCAAATGAAGAAAGCAATTGATAAGTCATACGGCAAAAAGGGAGAAAATATAGTAAAGATGAATTACGCTGCTGTTGATCGTGGAGCAGATGTAATAAAGATTGAAATTCTTCCAGAATGGAAAAATTTGGATGAAAACATAAGTTTCACTTCCACTTCAACAAATAATAGACCTGAATTTATTAAAAACGTTGTTGATGTTATTAATGCACAAGAAGGAGATTCTCTTCCTGTTTCAGCATTTGTAGGAAGGGAAAATGGAACATTTCCAAATGGAACATCACAATATGAAAAAAGAGGTATAGCAACCTCTGTTCCAGAATGGGTTTCTGATAATTGTATCCAATGTAATCAATGTTCATACGTTTGTCCTCACGCTGCAATACGTCCATTCCTTATAAATAGTGAGGAAATGCAAAAGTTGCCTTCTGATACTAAGACGTTAAAGGCAATAGGAAAAGAATTTGAAGGCTTACAATTCCGTATTCAAGTTAGCGTATTAGATTGTACAGGTTGCGGAAACTGCGCTGATATTTGTCCAGCAAAGACAAAGGCTTTGGAAATGAAACCTCTTACAACTCAAATGCAAGAGGCTAAGCGTTGGGATAGCATAACAGAAAATGTTTCTTATAAATCTTCTTTGGTTGATAAGACAAAGAATGTGAAAAATTCTCAATTTGCAAAACCATTATTTGAATTTTCTGGAGCATGTGCAGGATGTGGAGAAACACCTTATATAAAACTTGCAACACAACTTTTCGGTGAAAGAATGATGATTGCAAATGCAACAGGTTGTTCTTCTATCTATGGTGGCTCTTGCCCATCTATGCCTTATACAACAAATAAGGAAGGAAAGGGACCAGCTTGGGCAAACTCTCTTTTTGAAGATAATGCAGAATTTGGCTTAGGTATGGCAATTGCAACTCGTAAGATGAGAGACAGAGTAGAAAATCTGATGAAAGATGGTTTGGTTTGCCAATGTTGTACAGAGGAACAAAAACAATTATACCGCCTTTGGTTGGACAATAGAGAAGATGCACAAATTACACAAGAGGTTTATGACAAACTAATAGATAGTATTTCTAAATGTGATTGCGATGTATGTAAGGGATTATATGAAAATCGTCAATACATAGTTAAGAAGAGTCAATGGATAATTGGAGGAGATGGCTGGGCTTATGATATAGGATACGGAGGATTAGATCATGTTATTGCCTCAGGAGAAAATGTTAATATATTAGTATTAGATACTGAGGTATATTCTAATACTGGAGGACAAGCATCAAAGGCTACTCCTGTGGGAGCTATTGCTAAGTTTGCAGCCTCTGGAAAACGTATCCGCAAAAAAGACTTGGGTATGATAGCTACAACATACGGATATGTATATGTTGCACAAGTATCCATTGGAGCTAATCAAGCACAATATCTAAAAGTACTTAAAGAAGCAGAGGCTTACAATGGACCTTCATTAATTATAGCTTACGCTCCTTGTATTAATCATGGATTAAAACTTGGTATGGGTAAAACTCAAGAAGAAGGCAAAAGAGCTGTTGAATGTGGCTATTGGCATCTATGGAGATATAATCCTCAAATGGCAGAAAATGGAGAAAATCCATTTGTATTAGATTCCAAAGAGCCTAATTGGGATAAATTCCAAGAATTTATTGATAGCGAAGTTAGATATAATTCTTTGAAGAAAGCATTTCCAGAAGAAGCATCAGAATTGTTCCGTTTGGCTCAAGAAAATGCTCTATGGCGTTATAATTCTTATAAGAGAATGGCAGAGGAAAATTGGAGTAAATAATAAGAAAATAAATAATACTTTACGGCGTCTTAGAAATAGGACGCCGTTTTTTTTGTTTTGTAATAAGCCTTACCGCCAAGCGGCTTTTAGTTGTTCTAACGGAAATATGATTTTTTAAAGACTCATATATTTATAACTATAATTTCATAAAAATAAAACGCTGTTTTAATTTATTAAAACGAAGAAATAATTTACTAAAACGAAGAAATAATTTTTTTAATCTTCGTTTTATTTTTATTGAATTATAGATTATAAATTTAAAATTGAATAAGACTAAAATATATAAAAAGACTATGCCCGACTTTTGGTTAGGACTAATAAATGCCAATTGCGGGTTTTATTGCCGACAAATTATGTTAAAAAAACTTGAATTTATATTAAAATGAATCAGCATCAAAACATTGTCCTTCAAAGAATATTTTAACAATTTTTGAATGAAATGTTACCCCTTCCAAAGGAGACCATCCACATTTTGAGACTATGTTTTTCTTTTCTACTTTATAGGTTTGATTAGTGTCAATTAAGACCATATCAGCAAAATATCCTTCCTTTATAAATCCTCTATC
This sequence comes from Bacteroidales bacterium, assembly GCA_031262295.1. GTDB lineage: Bacteria > Bacteroidota > Bacteroidia > Bacteroidales > P3 > UBA10566. The sequence continues at coordinate 14,897 of JAISIA010000061.1, forward strand.
CTTTATTGAAAAACGTATAGAAGGATTATGACACATCTTTTCTTGAAGTTGATATAGCGATAATTCACCTTGAAAAACCAATTCCAAAATCATAAGTAAGGAAAATTCAATTGAAGGAATGCCAGAAGGTGAATCAAAATATGGTTTTGTTTTTTCCTCCAAAAGATGTGGGGCATGGTCTGTTGCAATTATATCTATCTTATCTTCTCTTAAAGCCTTCCTTAATGCATCCCTATCTTCTTTGGTTTTAATTGAAGGATTGCATTTAATTTTATTTCCAAGCAATAGAAAATCTTCATCAGAAAACCAAAGGTGAATAGGAGATACTTCTGCCGTTATATTTTTGGATTGTATTTTTCCACTTTTAAGAAGTGAAATTTCTTTTTTTGTTGAAATATGTGCAATATTCAATTGGGTATTTTCTCCTGCTAAGGAAGTTGCATACTTTGTTGAAAGAAAACATGCCTCATCTGTTCTTATGAGAGGATGAATAGAAGAAGGTGCATCATTGTTTGGATATAAACTTTTGTATTTTTTTGTATTTTCAATTATTGTTTTTTCATCCTCACAATGGGCAGTAATTATTTTGTTTTCACTATTTTTGAAAAGTTTTTCAATGGAAGATAGTCTATCAACCAAGAGATTCCCGGTTGAAGAACCGAAAAAGATTTTATAACCACACACTTTTTCATTGTCAATTTCTAATATCTCATCTACATTATTATTAGTTACTCCAAGATAAAACATATAATTACATTTCATCTCGTTTTTTGCAATAGATATTTTTTCTTCAAGAGTTTTTAAAGATGTTGTTGGAGGGATGGTATTTGGCATATCAAATATTGTAGTTACGCCTCCCTTTAATGCGGCTCTTGATTCCGAAAGCATAGTTGCCTTATATTCCAAACCGGGATCACGAAAATGAACATGAGTATCTATAATTCCGGGAATAAGAATTAAGCCTTTTGCCTCTATAACCTGACAATTAAAAGGCAAATCGGATATCTCCGATTCTGAAATCTTAGATATCCGATTATCTTTTATAAGAATATTAACCTGTTTTTCTCCTTTCTCATCTACAATAGTAGGCAAGTGAATATACTTATATTCTTCCATATTTCTTTTTTATTGTTCTTCCACCTCTGCAACTATGGTTTGATCTACCAATATCCTACCGCAATATTCGCAAACAATAATTTTCTTGTGCATTCTTATATCCATTTGCCTTTGATGTGGTATTTTATTGAAGCATCCTCCGCATGCATCTCTATCAACTTCAACAACTGCCAAACCATTACGAGAATTTTTTCTGATTTTATGATATGCTTTAAGGTATCTTTCTTCAATTAGTTTTTCATTTTCTAAACTTTCTTGAACCAAAACCTTTTCTTTTTCTTCTGTTTCAGAAACAATTTCATCCAATTCAGACTTTTTTACTTCCAAGTCTTTTTTCTTATCTTCCAATATGGCTTCAATTCTTTCTATTTCATTTGTGCATTTATCCCTATTAAAGGTTGCTTCCTTTATTTTCTTTTCACAAAGTTGTATTTCTAAGTTTTGAAATTCTACTTCCTTTTCCAAAGACTCATATTCTCTATTGTTACGAACATTTTTTTGTTGAGTTTCGTATTTTTTTATTAGAGCCATACTATCTTTTATAAGCTCTTTTCTTTCGTTTATCTTTTGATCCCAAGACTTAGTTTCTGTTTTATATTTTTCTATTCTTGTTTGCAAACCCACAACCTCATCTTCTAAATCTTGCACCTCTAATGGCAGTTCGCCCCTAACAATTCTTATCTTGTCTATTTGTGAATCTATCTTTTGTAACTTATACAAAGCAACTAATCTTTTCTCAACAGTAGCATCTGCTTCTTCACTCTTCTTTATTGGAGCAACAACTGGTTGCGTTTTTGTCTTTGATGTAACTTTCTTTGCCATTATTTTGATATATTTTTATAAGTACTTTACTCTATTTTCTTTCTCTTTTAAGAATAAGGGGACAAAATTACAAAACTTTTTATTAAGAATTGCAACAATTCTCTCTTTTATAAAATGTTCACTTTCAAAATGTCCTATTTCAGCTAAAAGTATTGCATTTTCATTGTCTAATAATTGATGATATTTTATCTCTCCGCTAATGAAAATATCTGCTTTTTGTTCAATAGCTTTTTCAATTAAGAAGGCTCCTCCGCCACCACAGAGAGCAACTTTTTTAATTTGTTTCACCTTATTTGAATTGTATTTTATGTAAGAGAGATTTAATTTTTCCTTTAAGTAAATTAGGAAGTCTTTTGTTGAAATTTCCTTTTCCAATTCTCCTAATGCACCGCCACCTAAATAGTTTTCATCCTTAAAAATCCTATCATTGGTTAGGGGTTTGAAGTTTATAAGTCCTATTTTTTCAGCAAGTATTCCATTAACTCCATTAAAGGCATTATCCATATTTGTATGGCAACAATAGAGTGTAATATTGTTTTTAATAGCCTTTACAATTATTTTCCCTAATTGAGAATTGTAGTCAATGTTTTTTAAATTATTAAATATTATGGGATGATGAGAAATTATTAAATTGCAGTTTTTCTCCATTGCCTCATCAATAATATCCTCTGAAACATCCAAACAAATATATGCTCCTAAGCAATCCTTTTGAGTATCTCCTAAAATAAGACCTGAATTATCATAAGTCTCCTGCCAATAAAGGGGAGAAAATTTTTCTATTTCTTCAATAATTTCTCTAATTCTTACCTTATCCATATTAGTTTATTGTTTTTCTTTGTTTTTTATTCTAAATCTCCCCAACTAATTGCTCAATTAATACCATAATTTTCTCTTGTGCATCCTTTCCCGATTGAATAACCTCTGCCATTGTTGGCGTTTCACTTTTGTCTTCCTTAAATATATTGGATATTAAACTTAGAGCGAAGACCTCCATATTGGAATGTACTCCCACTATAACCTCAGGAACTGTACTCATTCCAACGCATGATGCACCTGCATTACGGAAAAAGACATACTCAGCAGGCGTTTCAAAACTTGGACCTGTTAAACCAAGATAAACACCTTTATGAATTTTTATATTATTTCTTTTAGCTACTCTTTCTGCCTTTTCAATTAATAGGGGAGAATATGCCTTATTCATAGCTGGAAACCTTATTCCCAATCTCTCATCGTTTGGTCCAATCAATGGATTTGGTAATAAGTTTATATGATCTTCAATTATCATCAAATCTCCTGAATGAAATAGTGGATTAACTCCTCCTGAGGCATTGGTTATAATTAGGTATTTTACCCCTAATTCTTTCATAATACGAATAGGAAACGTTACTTGCTCCATAGAATATCCTTCATAATAGTGAAAACGTCCTTGCATTGCAATGACATTTCTTCCAGCAAGCGTTCCAAATATCAAATTACTCTTGTGCCCTTCAACGGTTGAAATGGGAAAATTGGGAATAGAGGAGTAGGGAATTATTGTTTTTGATTCTATTTTTTCAACAATATTTGCCAAACCACTTCCACATACTATACCTATAAGAGGTTTTGTCTTTATCCTATCTTGCAAAAATAGGGCTGTTTCTTTTATTTTTTCGTATATCATCTTCTATTATATTATTAAATTTTGCATTTGTATCATCCTTGTCAAGAATTTGTGTTTCTATTGGCAGGACATATATTGGTAGGTCTTTTAATTTGTCGAATAATTTCAGCTTTGTAGCATCCTTTTGTGTTGTAATAATTATTGTATTTCCTTTATATAGATTATATAATTCAACTATTCTTTCAATATCATTCCTATTAAAAATATGGTGATCTTCATATTTTATAGTCTTTATCAGCTTTGAAGCCTTTTCTAAATAGGTTATAATTGAGTAATTATTGGCAATAGCAGTGATTAATATTGTATTTTTATTCTCTAAACTTTCTTTTATTTCTTCATCAAAAAGAAAATATGGTTCCTTATACACGATATTGGAGAAAAAAACCTTTTGTTCTTTTTTTGGATTAATATTTTTAATGAAGTATTTTCTATCTTTCAAAGATAAATTTTCTTTTGTTTTTGTTACAACTATATAATTTGCTCTCTTATATCCTTGTTTTTGTTCCCTCAATAAGCCAAAAGGAAGAATTTTATCCTTGAAATAAGGTTTTTTATATTCGGTTAGAAGTATTGAAATTGTTGGTTTTAGTTTTCTAAATTGAAAACAATCATCCAAAATAATAATATCTAAATTATCTATTCTTTCCTCTAAAAGGGCAATACCTTTATTTCTATCCTTGCAAATAGCAACAACAATGTTTGGATTGTTGAGTTTTATCTGCAAAGGTTCATCTCCAACATCTATTGCATTATCTTTTTTTTGGTCAATTATTAAAAATCCTTTTCTCTTTCTTTTATATCCTGCTGAAAGAACTGCAATATTATAATGTGGAGAGAGAACTTGAATTAAATATTCAACCATTGGAGTCTTGCCAGAGCCTCCTGCGATGAGGTTTCCAATGGATATAGTTGTTGTTTTGTGAGAATATGACTTTAATATTCCTACATCAAAAAGAAAATTTCTTATATAAACAACCACTCCATATAGGATTGATAGAGGGAAAAGCAAGTATGCAAAAAATACTCTCATAATTTAGTTGCAATTATAGACCATTAAATCCGTTCCATCAAAGTGTGTGCAGTATTGATATAGGCTTCTCTTTGCCTTACTATTTGAAGTTGGAGAACCATCTACATAAATAAATTGGGAATTACATTTATTGCACACAAGCAACATATTGCTTGTCTCATCCACATCCAACCTTCCATGACAATTATCCTCAGTACAAGAACGCTCAAATGCTATATACTCTCCATAATTTATGCGAAAAACGACAACACCTCTTAATCCTCCTTCAAAATATTCCCATCCTCTATTGCCTGTGTTTAGGTTATAGTATTCTGTACTTTCAGGATTTATTGCAAAATTTACATATCCGTAATCATAAACAAAGTCATCACAGGAGGAAAATATAAATATAAGTGTAAGAAATGCTAATACAATTTTTCTATTCATTATATTCCTTAACGATTATTGAGCACTATATATTGCAGTTAAACAAACCTCACCCACGATCTTCAATGTATTTGGACTAATGCAAGAAATATCATCCTTAATTGTGTGCCAAAAAGGAAAGAAACTTGTTGTCCTATCATGTTGAACAATGTCTATCATTGGTATATTTAAGTTTTGATTTACCCAGACGTGGTCATCCATAACTCCACCTGTTAATTCGTTGATAAAAATACTTCCATATCCTCTATCAAAAGCCATATTCCAAACATTATTTAGTATGGATGAGGCGTAGTAATTGCTTTGTTCTTCCTTTGTAAAGCAAGGTTTATGGTATCCAACCATATCTAATAATATGCCAAAGCGGGCTTGATAGAAGGGTTTGTGAGGATTCTTAGACCAATATTGAGAACCCAAACACCAATCACTTTGATCCATTATATTTGAAGTCTCATCCCAATTAGGTGCTCCTTGATCTTCCAAGTCAAAAAGCACAATATCCACCCCAATATTCGGCATGTCCTCCTTAATACATCTTGCAATTTCCATCAAAACTCCAACTCCTGATGCTCCATCATTTGCTCCTATAATTGGGCTATGCCAATTTTTCTCATCCGGATCGTTATCTGCCCAAAGCCGAGAGTCCCAATGGGCAGCTAAAAGTATGCGTTCAGTTTTTGAACTATTGAAAGAGGCAATTATATTCACTCCTTCAACATTTTTTTCGTTGTATAGTTTTGTATAAAACTTTTGACGAATAACAGTATCTGCAATTTTTTCAAAGAAAGACACAATATAATTCTCACAAAGATTGTGTGCCTTTGTTTGAGGTGCTCTTGGACCAAAGTCACATTGAGTCTTTACATACAGAAAAGCACTATCTTGATTAAAGGATGGAATTTTTACATCTGCGTATGTAAATCTTTTTTCCTCCTTTTTCTCCTTTTTCTTTTGGCAAGCAGAAAAACTAAGGGCAAAAACCAATAATATAAGTAGGTATTTTTTCATTTTCTTCTCTTTATTCAATAGTCCAACTAACCTCATCCTTACCATCCTTTATCCTAACGCCCAAATCCAAAAGTTCATCTCTTAATTTGTCAGATAAAGCCCAATCTTTATTTTCCCTTGCCTTTTGTCTTTGCTCAATTATCATTTTAATTAAGCCTTCAATTAAAGGCATCGTATTTGAGGATTGTTCATCTACTATCCCTAAAACTCTAAAAAGCCATTTATCAAATAAGGAATAAAGAGCCTCTTTTCCCTTTTTATCAATCTTTTCTTTTCCATCCAATAGTTTATTTACCATTGTTGCAGCCTCAAAAAGATGAGATATAACTATTGGAGTAGAAAAATCGTCATTCATAGCTTCAATACACTTTTCTTCAATTACTTTAATTTCATCTCCAATTGTGCTTTGGTTTGACTCAATAATAGAAGGAATATTCTTTTTTGCTTCCAATAATTTCTTTAATCCTTTTTCTGCTGCAAGAAGTGCTTCATTTGAAAAATCCAAAGTTGAACGATAATGAGCTTGAAGAATGAAAAAACGTATTACCATAGGAGAAAAAGCCCTCTCTAAAAGAGGATGGTTGCCCGAAAAGAACTCTTCCAACTTTATAGAATTGTTTAAACTCTTTCCCATCTTTTGTCCTTTTATTGTAATCATATTATTATGCATCCAATACTTTGCAGGCTCTTTATTAAAGGCACAAAGGCTTTGAGCAATCTCACTTTCGTGATGAGGAAATAGAAGATCTAAACCCCCTCCGTGAATATCGAATCTCTCACCAAGATATTTTGAACTCATAGCTGTACATTCTAAATGCCAACCAGGAAATCCCTCGCTCCAAGGAGAAGGCCATCGCATAATATGTCCTTTATCTGCTTTTTTCCAAAGAGCAAAATCAATAGCATTGTGCTTTTGTTCTTGTCCATCTAAATGTCTTGTTGAAGACATCATATCTTCTATAACCCTATTTGAGAGGATTCCGTACTTGTGAGTTGCATCTTGGTATTTCTGAACATCAAAATAAACACTTCCTTCTGAAATGTAGGCATAGCCACTATCAAGAATCTTTTGAACAATTTCTATTTGCTCAATTATATGTCCAGAAGCATTAGGTTGGATATTTGGACGTAGAACATTCAAAGCGTCCATTGCGTCAAGGTATTTCTTAGTATAGTATTGTGCAATTTCCATTGGCTCCAACTTTTCTAATGCTGCCTTTTTCTCTATCTTATCTTCCCCATCGTCAGAATCGTTTTCCAAATGCCCAACATCGGTAATGTTCCTAACGTAACGAACCTTGTAATTTTTCTCTTTTAAGAAACGAACCACTATATCAAATGTAATTGCAGAGCGAGCGTGACCCAAATGTGCATCTCCATAAACGGTGGGACCGCAAACATAAATCCCAACGTGATCTTTTGTTAATGGAACAAAAACTTCTTTTTTTCTGCTTAGTGTATTGTATATTTGTAAATCCATAAATATATTATTTTAATGCCAATTCCTAAATAATACCTATCAATATAAAAAAATCAATTCTTTTAAATTAAACTTAATAAAAACTATATCTTTATTTTATAATCAAATTTTATCCTACTTATAATTATCCAAAGACAAATAAATGCAATAAATAGAACGAGCAAAAGTATGGAAACAATATCCCATAACCTTAAAACAATAGGGAAGGAATCAACAACCATTCCGCTCTGCCCAACACCAATTATTCCAAATTTTTGTTGAATAAAACATATAATAATTCCTAATAAAAGCCCCAATAAGGCACCGATTGAGGAAAGCAAAAGCCCATTTATAAAATATATACTCTTTACCTTATATAGACTAAAGCCCATTGAACGCATAATCATTATATCTTTCCTCTTGTCCATAATCAAAAGGGAAAGTGCTCCCATAACATTGAAAGTAGCAATAAAAATTATGAAAGAAAGAATTAGATAAACCCCCAAACGCTCTGCCTTAACCACACTCTGATATAAGGGTTCTTGTTCATAAATATCCTTAATAGAAAAGTCATCTTTTAAAATTTCTGAAATCTCTTTCTTTAATGAAGGAATATCTTTTTCTTTTTTTGGAGCTATAAATATTGAACTTACCTCATTTTGAGCATAATTTAGTATATCCCTTGCAAAGGATATTGGAACAAAAATTGTATTTTCGTCCATAGAAGATGTAACTTGAAAACATCCAGAATATATTATCCTTCTGCTTGAAAAAGCATCCTCTGGGGTTAAAGTTAAAGCGTTTTCTCTTTTTGGAACAATTACATTTAGGAATGCACCCATTATATCTGCATTTTGAGGTAAGCCTAAATTATATGCAACACCTATACCCAAAATTGCAGAATATTCACCATATCTTTCTAAGGAAAACTTCCCAAAAACTATGCAACTATCAATATTATTTATTAATTTATAGTTCTCATCCACACCTTTTAGTTCCACTAATTGCTCATTTTGATTAAAGGTAATTAGGGCATTTTCTTCAATTATTGGGGAAATGGTTTTTATTTTCTCTAATTTAGCAATCCTATCATAAGGAATGCTGTCCAAGGAAAAAGTTTTCCCTATATGTTTTTCAATTATTAAAGGAGGATTATTAGCAGATAGAATCTTTTGTCCAACGGTTGTAAAGCCATTAAATACGGAAATCACCACCAAAAGAGCCATAGTTGTTATTGCAATTCCAATAACAGAGATAAGGGATATAATATTTATAACCCTCATCTTTTTTTTTGAAAAGAAATAACGCCAAGCAATAAATAGGGAAAGATTCATTTTAAGATTTTTTTACTTTTTTAAAAGCCTGTCTATATTTTCTAAATAATCCAAAGAATCGTCTATAAAGAAACTTATTTGAGGAATAATTCTCAATTGGTTCTTTACCCTTGCGGCAAGCCTCATTCTAAGAAGAGCTTTTTTTTCATTGAGCAACTTAAAAATAAAATCTACACTCTTATTATGCAAAGGAAATATGCTTACATATAAACGTGCTATAGATAAATCAGGAGAAACCTTAACCTGTGTAATAGTAATTAATGCTCCAAAGAATAAATCATTAGCCTCTTTCTGCAATATGTCACCCATATCTTTTTGTAAAAGACGAGAAACTTTCTGTAATCTTGTTTGATCCATATTTGCAAAAATACAATCTTTTGTTTAATTGTTTGTAATTATTAGAAATTTTAAATTAAACCTAAGAGAAAAAACTTGGAAAATGAATTTTTATAATATCATCATCCCTTTCCTCATCTACTATTTCAAACAAATATATAATCAAATTCTATAAATTCCCAATTTATTTAACATTTCACACCCCTTTTTTTACCCCTTTTTTAACACTTTAGTAAATTTTTTCGCCAAAATTTAACATTTTTTAACATTTGACTCAAAATTTCAATTTTTACTATGCAAAAATTTGTTAAAATTTTTCTACATTCTCAAATACTTAATTATCAATATGCTTTATGGAAATTTTAATCCATTTTTTCAGATTTTTCATTAAAAAATCCAAATTCTAATTTTTCCAGAAAAAAACGAAGATTTTTTCAAAAAAAACGCTGTTTTGTTTTGCTAAAACGAAGAAATAATTTTCTAAAACAAGGTTTTATTTTGCTAAAACGAAGAAATATTTTTTCTAAAATCTTGTTTTTATTTTATTAAATTATTAATATATAAATATATAACCAGACTTCCGTTAGGAAAAAATAAAGGTCGGTTGCCGACAAATAAGTTATGGGAAAAATATTATGTTTTTTGCCTTAAAAGGAAACTTTGTTTCGGCAAAGATATAAAATTATTTTCAAAAATGCAAACGGCAATTTTCAGTTTTGAAATTTTGAATTTAACATTTGAAGGAAAAAATGTTAAAAATAAAAAAAATGATATGTTTTTCTTTTTACTTGTTTAATGAAAAAAATCTTTATTTTCATACGAAAAACTCTGTATTTTGCGTTGTATTTTTGTTGATTTAGTAATTTATATTATCTTTGCACGAATATATTTTAGAGTAAAAGAAAATGTTTTCAAATTCAGAAAAATTCGTTGGTGAAGGACTAACCTACGATGATGTACTTTTAGTTCCTGCTTATTCGGAAGTAATTCCTCGAGAAGTTAAGATTAATTCCTTTTTTTCTCGCAACATTCCAATTAATATTCCTATTGTTTCAGCAGCTATGGATACTGTTACTGAGGCAAAATTAGCTATTGCCATGGCACAAGAAGGTGGGATTGGGGTTCTGCATAAAAATATGACAATAGAGCAACAGGCTGCTGAGGTTCTCAAAGTTAAGAGGGCGGAAAATGGAATGATAATAAATCCAGTTACTATTCACAAAGATGCAATAGTGAAAGATGCTCTTCAAATTATGAAAGAGTATAGTATAGGTGGGATTCCTGTGGTTGATAAGGCAGGAAAGCTCATTGGTATTGTAACAAACAGAGACCTACGTTTTGAAAGGGATATATTGCGTCCTATTGTAGAGGTGATGACAAAAAGAGTGATCTCCGCTCCTGAGCATACAGATTTTGAAAAAGCAGCAGATATATTGCAGCAACATAGAATAGAAAAACTACCTGTTGTAGATAAGGACGACAAACTTGTTGGTCTAATCACATATAGAGACATTATAAAACTAAAAGAGCGTCCTAATGCTTGCAAAGATTCAATGGGAAGGCTTAGAGTTGCAGCAGGAATTGGTATAACTGCCAATATGTATGATAGGATTGATGCAGTAATTGCCTCAGGAGTTGATGCCATTGTTATAGATACTGCACATGGACATAGCAAAAACGTGATTTCTGCCCTTAAAAGGACAAGGAAGAAATATCCAAATGTGGATATTGTTGTAGGAAATATAGCAACAGCAGATGCAGCAAAGGAATTAGTAAAGGCGGGAGCAGATGCAGTAAAGGTAGGTATAGGACCGGGAAGTATATGTACAACACGTATAATTGCAGGGATAGGAGTTCCACAATTGAGTGCAATATATGATGTAGCTCAGGCTTTGAAGGGTAAAGATATTCCAATTATTGCCGATGGTGGCATTCGCTATTCGGGAGATATAGTAAAGGCTCTTGCAGGTGGAGCAAGCAGTATAATGGCTGGTTCATTATTTGCGGGAGTTGAAGAGTCACCTGGGGACACAATAATCTTTGAAGGAAGAAAATATAAGTCATATAGAGGAATGGGTTCCTTAGAGGCAATGCAACAAGGCTCAAAGGACAGGTATTTTCAAGATATGGAAGATGACATAAGTAAGTTAGTACCCGAAGGAATTGTAGGAAGGGTTCCTTATAAAGGAACAGTTTCTGAAATTATTCATCAACTAACAGGAGGATTAAAAGCAGGTATGGGATATACAGGCTCAAAAGATATTGCATCTTTGCAAAAAGCCAAGTTTATTAAGATAACTGCGGCAGGTTATAGCGAAAGTCATCCTCATGATATTACAATAACACAGGAAGCACCTAATTATTCTCGTTAGTATTTTTATATAAAAAAAGAATAAATCAATAATATTGCATGAAAAAATTAGCAGTTCTACTACTATTCGTTTCTATATCATCCTTTGTTTTCTCACAAAAGGATAGTGATATATTACTTGAAGTTGGAAAAGAAAAGATTTCAAAGGAAACTTTCTTAGAAATGTTTCAAAGAAATAATCCAAATAAGGGAAAAAAAATAACACCTAAGGAAGTGGATGATTATTTGGAATTGTTCATAAACTTCAAATTAAAACTTATTGAGGCGAAAGAAATGGGATTAGACACACTTCCTTCCTACATAGAAGAGGTTTCTTCATATAGAAAGCAATTGGTTGAACCCTATTTAAACGATAAGGAAGTTACAGAAGAATTAATCAATGAGGCATATCAAAGATCCAAAGAAATTCTAAGAGCATCCCATATCCTTATAACAATACCTTCTAATGCCACTCCTGAGGATACTTTGGAGGATTATAAAAAGGCAATGGATATAAGAAAGAAATTACTAAAAGGGGAGGACTTTTCTAAGTTGGCTCTTGCCTATTCAGAGGATCCTTCTGCAAAAAAGAATAAGGGCGATTTAGGATATTTTACTTCATTTAGTATGATTTATCCTTTTGAAACGGCATGTTATGCCCTAAAAGTTGGGGAAGTTTCTATGCCAATTCGCTCTCAAATGGGCTATCATATAATAAAACTAACCGATAGAAAGCCAACTCCGTTTTATACATGCAGCTTTGCTCATATTTGGATAAAGTCTGAGGGGAAGACAAATGAAGAGGCAAAGGCTATAATTGATAGTGTATATAATAAATTGCAAGAAAACGTTTCTTTTGATTCTCTTGCCAAGCAATATTCTGAGGATACTTATTCTTCAGCAAGAGGAGGCGTATTAACAAATCAAAAAGTCTATTCCATACCTGCTGAATATACCGATATGTTAATTTCAACTCCAAAGAATGAATACTCAAAACCATTCCAATCAAGGTATGGTTGGCATATAATAAAACCTATATCCTTCACTGAGCTTCCTTCATTAGAAAAACAAAGACCAACAATTGAGCAAAGAATATCAAAGGATGCTCGCAGCTATAAAACAATTGAGCACTTTGTTCAAAGGAGTAAGGAGGAATATAACTTCAAAGAAAACCTCTCAGCCTTAGATTCTGTTATAAAAATATTGAATGACTCCATATTTGAAGGCAATTGGGTAGAGCCAAAAGACTTTTTGGGTAAAGAAATCCTTTTCACAATAGGTAACTATTCTTTTTCTCAAAAAGCATTTGCTGACATTTTGGAAAAGCAACAAAGGAAAACTAACCCTCAATTCCTCCCTTCATACGTAAGCAATCTTTATGAAAGAATAGTCAATGAAAAGATTATTGAATATGCAGATAGTCATTTAGAGGAAAAATACCCTGATTTGAAAATAACAGTTGATGAGTTTAGAGATGGAATCCTTATTTTCTCAATAACAGATAAACTTGTATGGAATCGTTCCGTTACAGATAGTCTTGGTTTGGAAGACTTCTACAAAAAGAATGCTAATAAGTATATGTGGAAAGAAAGAGTTGATGCAACTTTATGGGTATTTGACAAAAAAATAGACTACAAAAAGGCAAAGAAAATAATAGAAAAGCAAACCAAAAAGAAGAAAACCGATCAACAAATCAAGGATATTTTGGCAGAAAAATTTAAAATTGATAAAGACACAATAAACTATTTTAACTCCCAAAACGCCCTTTTTGAAAAGTCAGACAATAAAATAATAGACAATATTGAATGGAAGGAAGGGGTAAGTCAAGTTATAGATAATGACAATAAGGGATATATTGTTGTAATTCATAAAGTGCTTTCACCAACAAATAAAACCTTAGATGAGGCAAAAGGAATTGTCATATCGGATTACCAAGAATATTTGGAGAAATTATGGATTGAGAATTTAAGAAGTAAGTATCCTTATAAGGTAAATGAAGAGGTCTTAAAATCAATCACAGAAAATTAAATAGAAAATGAAAAAAATATTCCTTATAATAGCCCTATTAATTAGTTCAAATCTTTTTTCTCAAACCAATACCTTAGATAAGGTTATTGCAATTGTAGGAAAGAATATGATTAAATTATCGGAATTGGAAACTTCTTTCCTACAACAAAGGCAGCAAACAGGGATTGTTGAGAATGCTTTTGATGTAAAATGTGACATATTAGAAGGACTTCTTATTAATAAATTAATGCTTCATCAAGCAGAAATAGATTCTATAAAGGTGACAGATGAACAAGTGGAAAGGGAATTAGATAGAAGACTTATGTTAATGATGCGTCAAGCCGGTTCAAAAGAAGAATTGGAAAGACAAATGAATAAAAGCGTTAATGAATTAAAAGAATATTATAAGGATATAATTAGAGAAAATCTCCTAATAAATGAAGTTAATCAAAAGCTAACAACAGATGTAAAGATTACTCCTAAGGAAGTAGAGGAATATTACAACGATATTCCTAAGGATTCCCTTCCAATAGTTGAACAGGAGTATGAATTTAAACAAATAGTCCTCACTCCACAAATCTCCAATGAGGAGAAAGAAATCATAAAGGAGAGATTGAATGGATATAGAGATAGAATACTAAAAGGAGATAAGTTTTCTACTTTGGCAGCTCTGTATTCTGAGGATCCGGGTTCAGCAAAAAAAGGTGGAGAGCTTGGTTTTTTCACCAGAGGTTTTATGGTAGGAGAGTTTGAAGCTGTTGCCTTTTCCCTAAGAGAAGGAGAAATTTCTCCAGTTTTTGAAACAAAGTATGGATTCCATATTGTTCAACTAATAGAAAGAAGAGGAGACCAGATAAATTGTCGTCATATACTTTTGCAACCTCAGGTTTCGGATAAGGAACTTTTAAGAACTAAGAAGAAATTGGATAGTATATATAATGAAATAAAGGAAAATAAAATCAGTTTTGAAGATGCAATAAAACAATTTTCCGATGACGATTCAAAGCAAACAGGAGGTCTTATAGTAAATCCTTATAATGCAAGTGCCCGATTCCAAAAAGAGAACATAAATCAAGTGATGGAAAACTTAGATAAGATTGATTTTGAAAAGTACAATCAAGGAGATATTATCCCTTCTTCACTATTTAAGACTGAAAATTCAAAGGCATACAGACTAATAAAGGTTGTTTTAAAAACTCCAAAGCATAAGGTAAATCTAAAAGATGACTATGATAAGGTTTATACTTCTGCATTGGAAAACGCAAAAACTAATGCCCTACTTCTATGGGCAAATAAAACAATAGAGAAAACCTATATTAAATTAGATTCATCCTATAATGATTGTTCCTTTAAATTAAATTGGATAAAAAAATAAAGAATATTTATGCAAGAGGTTAAAGAATTAGACCAATTAATTGAAAAGACTCATACACTAAAAAAGGAGATTGCAAAGGTAATTGTTGGGCAAGAGGAGATAATTAATCAAGTTCTAATCTCAATCTTCTCAAAAGGACATTGTCTTTTAGTTGGAGTTCCCGGTCTTGCAAAAACACTATTAGTAAATACTATTGCTTCTGCACTTGGTTTAACTTATAGTAGGATACAATTTACTCCCGATTTGATGCCTTCTGACATTGTTGGAAGCGAAATATTAGATGAAAACAGGAAATTTAAATTTATAAAAGGGGCTGTTTTTTCAAATATTGTACTTGCAGATGAAATAAATCGTACTCCTCCAAAAACACAAGCAGCACTTTTAGAGGCTATGCAGGAACATAATGTTACAATATCAGGAAATTCTTATCAATTGGACGAACCTTTCTTTGTTCTTGCAACACAAAATCCAATAGAACAAGAAGGAACTTATCCTCTTCCTGAGGCACAATTAGACCGATTTATGTTTATGCTTTGGTTGAATTATCCTTCTTTTGAAGAGGAAATAAACATATTAAAAGGAACTACAACAGAAAAACAAGCTACAATAAACACAATATTCTCAAAGGAAGAAATCATAAGATTGCAAGAACTTATAAAAAAGATTCCCGTCTCCGATAGTTTATATGAGTATGTTGTCACCTTAGTGCAAAAAACAAGGGTATTATCTTCCTCTTGTTCTGCCTTAGCAAAGAAATATCTCCTTTGGGGAGCAGGACCGAGGGCTTCACAATACCTAATTATAGGAGCAAAGTGCCATGCTGCACTTAAAGGAAAGTATTCTCCTGATAAGGAAGATGTGAATGCTGTTGCCGTTGCAGTATTACGACATAGAATAGTTTTGAACTATTCTGCACAGGCAGAGAATTACGATGCAGAAAAAATAATTTTAGAACTAATAAATAATTAATCAAAAAAATGAAAAACGTAATTACCTATTTATTTGTTCTTCTTATTGCTTTTAATGCCATAGGACAGGGCAGTGAAATTATAATTCCAAAGACTGCAAAAGGCAGAGTGCAAAACAAGAATATGAAGGTATATCCCGAAAAATTTGAAGCATATATTGGCTTTAATAAAGGAGAAGCTACATATAGAGAAGATGCATTAAACGTATTAGATAGTATATATAATATAGTATTTACTCTTGATAATGGAATGTTCTATAAAATTACTATGATAGGTTACGATGATGATGAAAAATTAGAAGAAGAGAACACATCGTTGGCAAGAGATAGAGTAATTACAACATTTAGATACTTTGCAGATAGAGAACAAACAGAATATATAATAAGAAGAACTCCAACAAAATTCTTTTCTTCCTGCTCTGGAGAAGAACAAGTGGTAATAAAATATAAGGTTCCCTTTGACTTTAAATGGATAAACCTATATGAAAAGGTTCCTTCGGAAAAGATAAGTAATCAAAAGATTGCTCTAAGCGGAAAAGTTCATATAATAATTGAAAATAATCCTGATGAATGTCTTGGTAAATTCAATGACTATTACTTCCCTTCGCAGGACACAACTTTGGTCACAAAAAACTTTTCTATGTTAAAAGTTCCTAAGGGTGCCTTAGAGAGTATCACACACACAAAAGACTCAATGCAAAATGATATGACCCTATCCTTTGATGAGGTTATAACCTTTGAAGACATCACAAGAAACTACTCTTTGGTGCCTCACAAAAAACAATACATAATAAATGCGGGATATTTTGTTGTTAAATCAAATCATCAGCCCAACTATTCAACATGCAAAACAAAAGAAAACTTTCAACAAGTAATAACTATAAGACTACCACTTGAAGAACAACAAACAAAGGCAAGATTAAAATTTTATGCAAAGACATATAATCCTGATGGATCTTGGCAATATAAAAGCGTTCCAACAAAAAGAGAAAAGGATAAGGAGACAAAAGCTGAGGCAATCGTTGGAAGTTTCACCGCTTTCCAATTAGACACAATCTATGTTGGTAAAAGAGTTGATGAGGGCGATATGTCCAATTATTTCTATCCTGCAAAGGAAGGAGAACCGGGTTGTTTTAGAGCTATGGGTGGCTGGTTAAAGCCATACAAATTAGATAAAAGAGCCTCCATAATAATGAAAAAAGATATGGAAGCATTACTTCCTCAACCAAAAAGCAGATAGTCGGTCGGCAACCGACCTTTATTTTCCTACGGAAGTCTGGTATTACATTTATATATTAATAATTTCATAAAAATAAAACAGCGTTAAAAAAATAAAACAAAGATAACTTTTTATGTAAATGGAATGATTAACAATCAATTCCGCAAATTAAAAACTTAAAATATTATTTTTTCAAAATATTTTAACATTTTTTTCATCAAAAACCCCCAAATTTTAACATTTCTTCCTCATAAAAAACACATAATTTGACGAATTTTTAACATTTCACTCAATTTTTCAATTTTGCAACTCCAAAATTTGTTAAAATTTTGTCAAATTTTTAATTTATTAATTTTCAATATAATCTAAGCAAATTTTAATTCATTTTTCCGAAATTTTAATTAAAAAAACAAAATCCTTATTTTTCCAGAAAAAAACGAAGAAATATTTAAATAAAACGCTGTTTTATTTTGCTAAAACGAAGAAATAATTTTCTAAAACGAAGATTTATTTGGAGGTAATATGCTAATAATTAGGTGATTATTTTATGAATATAAATGAAAATGTAATTTGGAAATACTAATGCCTTATTGCCCTGAGGAAAAACTTTGTTTTGGCAAAGATACAAAAAAGATTTGATATATGCAAATGGGGTTTTCCAATTTGGGGAGTTTCGGCATTTAACATTTGAAGCAAAAAATGTTAAAAATTTTTTGAAAATAGATTTTCTGTAACCAATAAAAAATCCTAATGACCTATTTGGGTTAAAACGAAGATTTAATTTTTTAAAACAGCATTTTATTTTTTCTAAAATTTAATAGCTATTTATTAGATAGTTATTCTTGGGGTGATTTTATGTGATGTTTTTAAGAGGAATGAGTATGTTTTTAAAAATATTTTGCTAAAAAATGTAGAAGTTGGTATTTTAAAAATATAAGGAAAGGAATAGGGGGAAGAAAGTATTTAATTAAATAAAAGGAGCATTTAATTAATTAAAAGTGGGATTTTTTTAGAGAAGATAGCTTTTTTATTTTATTTTTTCCTTTGCTTATTATATTGTTTTTTATCTTTGCACTTTTAATTTTTAAATACATAATATCGGATGTTAGATAAAAATACAATTATAGGATTGGTACTTATTTTCGCAATTTTTATTGGTTATGGTATTCTTTCCGCCCCTTCTGAGGAAGAAAAAGCTCAAATTAAACGTAAGCAAGATTCAATAGCCCTTGCCAAAGTTCAGGCTTTGGAAAAGGAAAAAGAAGGAAAAACAATTCAAATTACAGATACTATCACAACAGACTCTGCACAAGTAGAGAATTATTCTTCCCTTTCTTCCTTTGGTGCTTTTTCTCCAAGTGCAAATGGAGAAAACAACACAATAACTATTAGCAATGAACTAATGGATATTAGCTTTTCTTCTTTGGGAGCTATTGTTAATGATGTTACATTAAAGAATTACAAGACCTATTATAAGACAAATGTAAAAATATTTGACAAAAATATTTATGGATTAAATCTTTCTGTTGGACAAAATATAGTAAGAACACAAGATCTTTATTTTACTCCAACAATACTTGGTAAGGAAGTAACCTCTAATATAAATGTAAAAAAGGGAGATTCTGTTGTACTATGTTTTAGAGCCAAAACAAATGATACAATAAATAATGGATATTTAGAATTTAGATATACAATAAGAGGGGATGATTATAGGGTTGGATATGATGTTATCTTCAATAATTTAGTTGGTATTGTAACAGACCAAAGTTCCATTGAAATGGTTTGGGATGCCAATTTAAGGGTTCAGGAAAAGGATGGAGAGGTTGAGGTTAAAAACTCTTCAATATATTATTCTGCAAATAATGATGTAGATTATCTAAAAGAAAATGGAGTTGATGATAAGGTTGAAGAAAATGGAGTAAATATAAAATGGATTACCTATAAGCAGCAATTTTTCTCCTCTGCCCTAATAGCAAAAGGGGAAGGCTTCACCTCTTCAACAATGCAAACTATAACCGATAAAATCTTACAAAGTAGGGATTCTTCCTATCTTCGTTCAATGAATTCAGTAATATCTATTCCTTTTGACGGAGAGAAAAAGCAAAGTATGTTTTCAATGGACTTTTTCTATGGTCCAAACAAGTATAGTATTATGAGCAGTTATGATATTGATATGGAGAAAATCATTCCTTTGGGATGGGGCTTTTTTCTCTTTCAATGGATAAACCGCGTTGCTATCATACCAGTCTTTGACTTTCTAAGCAATTTCGGATGGAATATGGGAATTGTTATACTCGTTCTTACAATACTTGTAAAGATTGTTTTGTTTCCTTTGGCTTATAAATCCTATTCCTCTTCTGCAAAGATGAGAATATTACAGCCACAGATAAAGAAGATAAATGAGAAATATCCTAAGCAAGAACAAGCTATGGACAAACAAAAGGCAACAATGGCTTTGTATAAACGTGCAGGCATTAATCCAATGGCTGGATGTTTGCCAATACTTTTGCAATTTCCAATACTTATTGCAATGTTCCGCTTCTTCCCTGCCTCAATTGAATTAAGGCAACAATCCTTTCTATGGGCTGATGACCTTTCAAGTTATGATTCTATTATTGATCTACCTTTTAGTATTCCTTTCTATGGTTCTAATGTCAGTCTTTTCTGTCTTTTAATGACTATTGCTCAAATATTCTATACAAGAATGACAATGAAACAACAGCAAAGTACAAACCAAATGCCGGGAATGAAGTTTATGATGTATTTAATGCCAATCTTTATGCTCTTTATTCTTAATAAGTATTCAGCAGCCTTGAACTACTACTACTTTGTTTCACTTTGTATAACCTTCTTCCAAGTTTGGATAATTGGTAAGACTGTTAATGAAAAGAAGGTCTTGGATAGATTAAAAGCAACAGAAGGAAAGCCTATTGAAAAAAGTAAATGGCAAAAAAGAATGGAGGATTTAGAAAAAAGAAATCGTGCCATTATGGAACAAAGACAGAATATGCAAAATAAAGGGAAGGCAAAGAGATAACTTATAAAAAAAAATCAAAAATAAAAACAAAAGAAAATTATGAATTACTTTATTTTAATGATTATCGTTTTCATTTTGGGCTATTGTTGCATAGCCTTAGAGCACCCTTTGAAGATAAATAAGAGTGCAACGGCTCTCTTACTTGCTGTTTTGCTTTGGACGTTCTATGCTGTTTTTTCTGGAAATTACAATCACGAAGACTTAGTTTTGCATCTTGGAGAAACCTCTGAGATTGTCTTCTTTTTGTTGGGTGCTATGACAATTGTGGAGATTGTTGATAGGCATGAAGGGTTTAGATTAATAACCGACAGGATTAAGACAACAAATAAGAGAAAATTATTATGGATAGTTGGCATACTAACTTTTTTTATGTCGTCAGTATTAGACAATATGACAACAGCAATAGTTATGTGTGCCCTATTAAGAAAGCTAATTGCAGAGAAAAAAGATAGGTGGTTTTTCTGTGGTATAGTTATTCTTGCTGCAAATGCAGGAGGAGCTTTCTCTCCTATTGGAGATGTTACAACAATTATGCTTTGGATTAAAGGAAATGTAACAGCAACTAAGATAATTATTGAAACCTTTATTCCTTCTTTGGTTTCTTTGCTTGTACCTCTAACAGCTATAAGTTTTATGTTAAAAGGCGAAATTCTTACTCCTGAAAAGAATATGGAGAAAATGCAAAGTAGCATAAACAAAACGCAAAGCATAGTTATACTAATTCTTGGTGTGGGTTCATTATTGTTTGTTCCTATATTTAAAACCATAACTCATCTTCCTCCTTATCTGGGAATATTGTTTGGACTTAGTTTATTGTGGTTTGTAACAGAGATTATGCACAAGACAAATAAGGAAAACTACCAAAGACTAAATGTTTCAAATGTTATAACCAAAGTTGATGTTCCTTCTGTTTTATTTTTCTTAGGAATATTAATGGCTGTTGCTGCCCTACAAAGTGCAGGGCATTTAAAATTGCTTTCTTCCACCTTAAATACTATTGGAAATATTTATGTAATAGATTTAATCATTGGAATATTCTCTTCAATTATAGATAATGTTCCTTTGGTTGCAGCTGCAATAGGAATGTATCCTACTGCAAGTGCAGAAATGGCTATTGCAAATCCAGATTTAGCACATTTTGTTGTTGATGGTGCTTTCTGGGAATTTTTAGCCTATTGTGCAGGAACAGGAGGTAGCATCCTAATTATAGGTTCTGCCGCTGGCGTTGCCATAATGGGAATGGAGAAGATAGACTTTATATGGTATTTAAAAAAGATTTCACTTTGGGCATTGCTTGGATATTTTGCAGGAGGTGGAGTATTTGTTTTGTTAAGTAAGTTTGTGCTTCACACATAGAATATAAATTAATGTATAACTTAAAAAAATAGGATTACTAATATAGAAAAAAGAAACTTTAAACTAAAAATATTGCTATGAGTTATTTTATTTTAATGATTATTGTATTTATTTTGGGCTATTGTTGCATAGCTTTGGAACATCCTTTGAAGATTAATAAGAGTGCAACGGCACTCTTACTTGCTGTTTTCCTTTGGACAATTTATGCTCTCTTTTCTGGAATGTACAATCACGAAGAATTGGTTCTTCATCTTGGAGAAACCTCAGAGATTGTCTTCTTTTTGTTGGGTGCAATGACTATTGTTGAACTTATAGATAGGCATAATGGTTTTGCAATAATAACAGATAATATAACAACAAAGAACAAAAGAAAGCTGCTATGGACAATAAGCCTTCTCACTTTCTTTATGTCAGCTGTCTTAGATAATATGACATCTGCCATTGTTATGTGTGCCCTATTAAGAAAGCTAATTGCAGACAAAAAAGATCGTTGGTTCTTCTGCGGTATAGTTATTCTTGCTGCCAATTCTGGTGGAGCTTGGTCTCCAATTGGAGATGTTACAACAATTATGCTTTGGATTAAAGGAAATATAACAGCAACTAAGATAATTCTTGAGACCTTCCTTCCTTCCTTAGTCTCACTCTTAGTGCCTCTAACTGTTATAACCTTTATGCTAAAAGGAGAAGTTGTTCGTCCAGAAGGAACAATAGAAAAGAAGGAAACTACATTAAACAAAAAGCAAAGCAATATAATATTTTTCATAGGTGTTGCTTCCCTACTTTTTGTTCCTATATTTAAAACCATAACTCATCTTCCTCCCTATTTGGGAATACTATTTGGTTTAGGTTTAATGTGGGTTGTAACAGAGATAATGCACAAAACAAATAAGGAAAACTATCAAAGACTAAACGTTTCAGCTGTCTTATCAAAGGTTGATGTTTCTTCTGTTTTGTTCTTCTTAGGAATATTGATGGCTGTTGCTTGCCTACAAAGTGCAGGACACTTGAAATTGCTTTCTGAAAGTTTGGATAAGATAGGAAATATATATGCAATTAATCTAATAATAGGTGTTCTTTCTTCTGTTATTGATAATGTTCCTTTGGTTGCAGCAGCAATGGGAATGTACCCTATTGCAAGTGCGGAAATGGTTGCAGCAAATCCAGACCTTATACACTTTGTTACCGATGGTGCTTTCTGGGAATTTTTAGCTTATTGTGCAGGAACAGGTGGAAGTATCCTAATTATAGGTTCTGCTGCTGGCGTTGCCATAATGGGAATGGAGAAGATAGACTTTATATGGTATTTAAAAAAGATTTCCCTTTGGGCATTACTTGGATATTTTGCAGGAGGTGGAGTATTTATTTTAATAAGTAGATTTATACTTCACACATAAAAAAAACCTAAGTCATACTCCCACAATATATATTGTTTGGTTTATGTAATACAATAAAGAAAAAAAATAAATAAAAAAGTTAAAGAAAAAACAATAATAAGAAAATGCAAACATATAAAACACTTACTGCTGAGCAGGCAGTTGAGGTTGTAAAAAACGGAGATCACATTCACCTTTCTTCCGTAGCTTCAACACCTCAAGTATTAGTTGATGCTCTTTGTCAAAGAGGAAGAAAAGGAGAGTTGAAAGATGTATATATTCATCATCTTCACACAGAAGGGCAGGCTCCTTATGCAACAAAAGAATTTGAAGGCATATTTCAACATAATGCTTTCTTTGTTGGAGCCAATGTAAGAAAAGGAGTTCAAGAAGGATATGCAGATTATATTCCAATATTTCTTTCAGAAACACAAAGATTATATAGGGATAAATACCTTCCTTGTGATGTTGTAATGCTTCAAGTCTCACCAATGGATAACCATGGTTTTGTTTCTATGGGAACAAGTGTTGATGCAACACTTGCTGCAATAGAAAATGCAAAAATAGTTATTGCATTTATAAATCCAAATATGCCTTTCTCTTATGGGGATTCTCTTATTCCAGCAGAAAAGATTGACATTTTTGTTGAAGGAGAACAAGAATTATATCCAGCACATTTTTCCCAGCCAACAGAGCAAGAAGAATTAATAGGAAAACATTGTGCAGAACTTATAGAAGACGGAGCCTGTTTGCAGATGGGAATAGGCGCTATCCCCAATGCAGTTCTTGCACAATTAAATTCTCATAAAGATCTTGGCATACACACAGAAATGTTTGCCGATGGTGTTTTACCCCTTGTGGAAAAAGGAGTGATAAATGGAAAAAATAAGAAATTAGATAAGGGAAAAATGGTTTCCACCTTTCTAATGGGTTCAAAAAAGGTTTATGATTTTATTGATCGCAACCCAATGGTTGCAATGATGGATGTGGGATATACAAATGACCCATTTATTATAGCACAACAGCCTAAGATGACTGCAATAAATTCAGCAATACAAATAGATATAACAGGACAAGTTTGTGCCGATAGCATAGGAACGAAGTTTTATAGTGGAACAGGTGGGCAGATAGACTTCATTTATGGTGCCTCAAGAGCAGAAAAGGGTAAGGCAATTATTGCAATGCCTTCAATAACAAATAAGGGTATAAGTAAGATTGCACCCGTTTTAGACTTGGGAGCAGGAGTTGTAACAACCCGAAACCACATTCATTGGTTTGTCACCGAATATGGAGCAGTTAATCTTTATGGAAAAAGTCTTCAACAAAGGGCAAAACTAATAATATCTGTGGCACATCCAGATCATAGAGCCTCTCTTGAAAGGGCAGCCTTTGAACGTTTTGGTCCCCACTTCCAATATATAAAATAGTAGATGGGAAGACTACTTGCAATAGACTACGGAGAGAAAAGGGTGGGCTTAGCCGTTAGTGACAAAAACCGTATCATTGCCACAGCTCTTACAACTATTTCAACAAAGGATGTTTTCAATTATTTGGATGAATATATAAAAAAAGAGGAAGTTGATGAATTTATTGTTGGGAAAGCAAAACAAATGAACAATACTTTATCTGAAAGTTCCGTTTTCATTGAACCCTTTGTTGAGGAATTGAAAAAGAGGTATCCAAACATAAAAGTTGTTAGAGTGGATGAGAGATTTACTTCAAAGATGGCTCAAAATGCGATTCTTTCCTCTGGGGTAAATAAGAAAAAAAGACAGGATAAGGCATTAATTGATAGGGTTAGTGCCGTTATTATCCTTCAAAGTTATATGAATTAGAAATATTAGCAATATGATACTACCAATAGTAGGATATGGAAACTCAATATTAAGAAAGGTGGCTAAGGATATAGACCAAGACTATCCCAACCTAAAAGAACTAATAGACAATATGTATGAAACCATGTACAATGCATCAGGTATTGGATTGGCAGCTCCTCAAATTGACCTTTCAATAAGGCTGATTGTAATAGATGCAGATGCTTTAAAAGAAAATTATCCTGAGGCTGAGAACTTCAAAAAGGTCTTTATAAACCCTCAAATTGTAGAAGAGAGTGGAGAAAAGTGGTTGTTTGAAGAAGGGTGCTTATCCTTGCCTAATATTCATGAGGAAGTTTCACGCCATTCAATAGTTAAGGTGCGTTACTATGATGAGGATTTCATTGAAAGAGAAGAAACATTTCAAGGAGCAAAAGCAAGGGTTTTTCAACATGAATACGACCATTTGGAAGGAAAAGTCTTTGTTGATAGAATATCCCCTTTAAAAAAAACACTACTAAAAAGAAAATTAAACAATATATCAGAAGGAAAGGTTCAAACCTCTTATAGGATGAAACGCCCTAAGGCTTAGTTTTCTCTTTTTGTAATTATTAATTGATTATAAATAAGCATTAAGTAAAAATAAATAAATAAAAAAAATATGAATAAATATTTGATTCTAATTATTGGACTATTGGTTATAGCTTCTTGTAAGCCAACAAAGGAGGATAGATTAAAAGAAATAAGAGATTTGGAAAGGCAAACTATGATGGAGGCTAAAACAATATCCGACCAAAGAGCAGATTCTTTGCTTATGATGTATGATAAGTTTATTGAAGACTTTCCAACGGATTCCGCTTGTGTTGTTATGCTGTATAATGCCTCTGATATATGCACAAATATAGATAGATGTGATAAGGCAATAAACTACCTTGAACGTTTAATATCCGACTTTGATGATAATTATATGGAAGAAATATCACGTTTTAAAATGGGATATATATACGAAAAAGCATGTAAGGATAAAGAAAAAGCAAAACAGGCATATAGGGAATTTATAGATGAGTACCCTAAAAGCGATTTAGCCACAGATGCAACAACAATGTTGGAGATATTAGATTTGACAGATTCCCTTATAATGCGAAAATTTGAAGCAGAAAACGACACAACAATTCCATTTGAATAAGATGTTTTGATTAGGAAAACATATATATATTCTATCAATTATCAATAAAAATATTCAATTTATTACTTTTTGCAAAAAAATTAACAATATTTTTCGCAAATTCCCCAAATTTTAACATTTCTTTCATCAAAAAAACACAAAATTTGATGAATTTTTAACATTTTACTCAATTTTTGTCGGCAACCGACCTTTGTTTTTCCTAACGGAATTTCAGCTTTTCAAATTATTAATTATCAATATAATCCAAACATATTTTAATTTATTTTTCTAAATTTTTCCTTAAAAAAGTCAAATCCTTATTTTTTCAGAAAAAAACGAAGATTTCTTTAAATAAAACGCTGTTTTATTTTGCTAAAACGAAGAAATAATTTACTAAAACGAAGATTTATTTTCCTAAAACAAGGTTTTAGTCAGAGGTAATACGCTAATAATTAAGTGATTATTTTATAAAAATAAAGAAAAATGAAATTTGGGGATATTAATGCTTTATTGCCCTAAAAGAAACTTTGTTTAGCAAAGATACAAAAAAGATTTGATATATGCAAATGGGGTTTTCCAATTTGGGAGGTTTAGGCTTTTAACATTTGAAGGGAAAAATGTTAAATATTTTTTGAAATTACATTTTTCATATATCAAAACAATGGGATTCATTTTCTTATCTATATGATAGTATAAACAAATAATGATAATTTATACACAGAAACAATGCTTATAAGAGGGTAAATTCGCTTATTATTGGTTACTTTGTGTAATTCCATTTGCTGATTTGCCCTGCTGAATTATGACAAAAATAAATGCCGCTTGGCGGGCGGTTGCCGACAAAGTTAATCTTTTTGTTTTTTATCTTCTTGCATATTTATATTTTTAATGGATATATCAACACCTTGTACTTTTATTATAGACATTTTATTAGACATAGATTATTGTCTTTATAAGTTAAACGATTTTTTTATAAGTTGTAAGATAAATAAATTTATTTATTGAATTAAAGTCTTTATTAATATTATTCAGATATGTTATTTATAGAAATCTTTTCCCAAGATTTTGTATTATTATAATGCAATTTTTGAAATAATATAGTATTATTATCAATCCACTTTATGTTTTCTGGAATCCAATTATCTTCAAGATTTATATTAGTTATAAGATTTAATTTATAATTATCCATTAACCATATTTGAATAATATTAGGCATTTGGTCATATTCCATAATTTGTGAAGCATTTATTAGATATTTCATATCTGGTGATATGTATATATTTCCAATAATTTCTATCTTTTCTCCATTATAATCATTAATTAATAATATTTTTGATATTTCATAATAATAAACTTCAAAACACAAATAATTATTAAATCTTCCAATATATAAATATTTTACATAAGATGGATTATCTTCTGAATTAGAATCTGTAAGTATTATATTTTTATTATTATTTAATTTTATATTATAGCTGTTGTTTTCTTTTTTTAATTTATTATTAGTGTCTAATCTTATGCCAACATCATTATGAGATAAATAATAATCTTCGCTAATATCACTTATCAAACAATTAATGTTATTTGTTATTATCTGACCAAAAACACTTTGTTGTATTAATAAGATTAATATAAATATTATTCTTTTCATATCTTTTGTTTTTTACAATATTTTTAATTAGTTAGGGAATATCTTTTTATTATACATTACGCTTAATGCGGTATAACATTTTTATAAACAATATAAAAATTAATGTAGTTATTATTTCTGACATTAGAGCTGATAGATTAATGAAGCCAAATAAAAACATATTTATTTGATCAGATAAAAAATATAAAATAAGTAGTGTTATTGTAAAAGAAATTATAAAATGTAATAATAGTAAAAAATATAGCTTAATTTTATTAATTGTGAGTACTTTTCGCAATATAATAAAAAATAAAATTGTTCCTACAATATAAAAACCCATACCAGTTAAAAATAATACTATAATATATGCATATAAATCCATTTTTATTTATTATATATTATTATTATTTCTTTAGATTTATGAAAATACAAAACTTACCTATAACTATTTTCCCATTGTCCAATATCAGAATAATAAAATTTATTTTGATCTATTGACATCATAAATGAAATCATATAAGATGAATCTGGACGAATATCATAATAAATTTCGTCAGCACCTTCATTATTTTTTATTTCAATTTCATCCAAAGAGTAAGGTAATCTATTATTATCATTTTTGAATTGCTCAATTTGCTTAATTATATTATTGCTTTTATATGTCAATCTATATTCTCTTCCATTTATAAGCCAATATGAAAAAAATAAACACAATAATAATATAGAAATTAGTATTAAAGCTATTTTAAATTTGTTCATAGTTTTGTTATTTTAGTATAATTATAGTTTCTTTAACTAATCTTCTGTGTCTGGTTCTGGAGGAAAATCTACATCAGGATTTATTAAAATTTCTCCTGTACAACAATCTCTTTCTACATAAGAATTAAATTGTTGTCTAATATTCCATAAATTTATACTATCATTAATTTTATATTTATTAATATCAGGTAAAATATAATGATTCATTATAGCCATTGTTAGCTGATCTATCATATTAAATATTGATTGCTGACCATTAATATCTGTCATAGTTGTTCCAAAATATTCAGTGTTTATTTCATTGTTTTTTATTCCTAAATAAATAGCACTGGCAGGACCATACTTTTCCATCCAAGAAGTATCACCTCTATAAGGATAGTAGTGTTGTTTTGCATTACTTTGTAAGTTGTTTAATGCCGACTTAAATAATCTGTCTTCACTTTTATTAATATCAAATACGTATGTTCCTTTTAAAGGGTTATAACCTATTTGAGGTATAATAGAAATCATCCATTTTCTATTAACAATTCGTAAATTATAAATAAATCCCAAATAATGTGATATTGCACTATTTGCAACATCTATTGTATCGTATTTAAAATTATTTATATCAAGATTTTGTTTTAAGTAAAAATGTCCAAAATCAGAAAAAACAGAGTCGTCAGAATAGCGGGAAAGGAATAATTTATATTCATCCCATTTAAGAAAAGTATAGAATTTATTGTCAATTAAAAATACATAATATCCATTTTCATCCAAATAAACTCCTTCCTTATAATTTTTACTGCAAGAAGTTGCAAAGAATAAAAGTATGATTATAAAAAAATATTTTGGTGTCATTAAAATTAATTTTATCTAAACATATATTCCAATCCAATTGAAAGTCCTAAGGATATTGGTTTATTATTATCAAAGAAATTTATGCTTCCTTGTGTGCCCTGCAATCCACCTGCATATAAACCATTTGGATATACATCGTCAAATGAAATATAATTATTAAAATAATAATAACTTGCAAAAGGAGCAATGTTTATCTTTAAATTATTAAATGCAATTAGAGAAAATTCTACACCTAAGCGTAAAGCTCCATTTAAACTATTAAAAAAATAATCGCTTGTTTTGCTTGAAATATTTTCTAATGTCCAATTTTTTGTTCCTTCTATAAGTAAATTAGTATTGTGATTTAAAAAACAATTAAACCACATTCTTCTATACTTATATATATTAAAATTTATATTTAATGGAATACCTAAATAATTAACCTTATAATAATCTATAACACGTTCTTTATCTATTGTATTTTGTAGCATTTCATAATAATTCAACTCCCAATAGGATAATCCTAACCCTATTTTAAATCTTCCAAAAGTAAAGGCAGGTAAAAAAGATAATTCATAATTGCTTTTATTTGCCGAAGTAATTCGCACATAATCAAAAATAGGCTTTATCTCACTGAAAAAAGTTTTAGTATTTATACTTACTTCCAAAGAAAAAAAATTTTTTCTTGGCTCAATTTCCTTTTCCTGATTTAATATAGTTTCATTTGATGTATGTTTTGTTTTATTTTTTCTATTATAAAGATGCTCTATTCCGATTGAAAGTCCTAAGGAAAAAGGAGAAATTTCTTCTTTTAAGAAGTTATTTGTTTTTTTATTTGTTGATAAACTGCTTAAAGCCCCATAATTTACAAAAGGAGAAAGATTAATTTTTGTACTATTTGATACCAATAAAGAAAATTCAACACCTACGCTAAGTGAAAGCCCAATAGGAAATTTATAATCCACCGATAAAGCCCTACCATCAAATATGGTATTATCATAAGAGAGACTACTAACAGAAGAATTAATATTTAGTTTGCCAAAGAAATTTAACCATAGTCTATTATTGTTATAGCCATTATACTTAAAAACAATTGGAATACTTACAATTTGGGATGCATAATAAGCAATATTATCAATATGTGAAAATGCTGGTAAAGACCATTTCATATTTGTAAAAGATAATCCCACTCCAAAATAGAGTCTATCAATATTTAGATATGGAATTATGGAGACTTCAAAATCGGCAGTAGAGATAAAATTTCGTGGAGTATAGAAGAATTGTTTTTTATTAATGCTTGTCTCTAATGAATATTGCCTTTCATTTTGTGCAAAGGATGTTATTGAAAAAGAAATTAAAAAAACTGAAATTAAAAGAAACTTTTTCATGATTTATTATATTTTTCTTGTGTTTTACATTAAATATTTGTTTGATTTTTTTTCTTAGAATCTTTTTTACCTAAAAAGATATTCTACTCCAAAGGATAGTCCTAAGGAAAGACCATCTTCATTATAGTAATCTATATTTGTTTCTTTTTTAGATATTGCTTTTAATGGTCCATTATTAGTAATATGTATAAAAGAAGAAAGGTTAAATCTTAGATTATCTAATGCCATAATTGAAAGATTAACTCCTAATCGTTCTGAAAATATTGTCTTTGATAAATGCCATTTATTTGTTCCATAACGCAGCTCATGATAATAGTCATTCATATAAGCAGAATATAGGTTAGTGAAAATTAAAGAGGCAAAACAATCCCAAGAAATACGAGTATTCCTATAAAAAGTAAAGTGTAAGCTAAGAGGAAGATTCAAACAACTAACAAAGTATTTATTATATTTATTACTAAAACCCCATTTGTCAGAATAAATATCATAGGACGAATTATAGGAATAGGAGAGACCAAGACTTATTTTAAATCTATTAATAGTATAAGAGGGCAAAAGACTAACTTCACAATTTTTTATAGTATTTGTAAATTTTGTCTTTGTAATGAAGTTTGCCGATAGTGAAAAATAATTTTCCTTTTGTGCAAAAGAGGTTATTGCAAAGGAAAATAGGAATAAGGAAAGTAGTAATATTCTTTTCATAACTCATATATTTTATATTGTTAATATTAGTTTATCTATTACATTCTGCGGGCAAATGTATAAAAATAATTAATACAAAAAAATAATTTAACATTTTTTAACATTTGGATTAAAGAAAGTTGGATTGATGAAAATATGTTAAAAAATAATAATTTTTATTTGTTTTTTCTATGTATTATTAAAAAAGAAAGGGCGTTTGGAATTTTCCTTACGCCCTTTTTATTGTTGAATTTTTATGTTCTATTCTGCATCTTTGCCATGACAATTCTTATATTTCTTGCCACTTCCACAAGGACATAAATCATTACGTCCTACTTTCTTTTCTACTTTAACAGGTTGATGATTTCTCTCTTGTGTATTTGGATTATTAGACTTTATGTCTTCTCTACCTGTTTTTAAGTTTCTATTATCCGACTTAGGCATTTGAGTTTCCTTAACCTCATCTTCACCTATTGGAAGAGAAGCTCTAAGAAGGAAAGATGTTATATCGCGATTGATTTGTTGAAGCATCTTTTCAAATAATCCAAAAGATTCCAACTTATATATTAGTAATGGATCTTTTTGTTCGTATGATGCGTTCTGAACAGATTGTTTTAAATCGTCCATTTCCCTAAGATGTTCCTTCCAAGCATTGTCAATTATTCCCAATGTTATGCTTTTTTCTATTGAAAGAGCAATTTCTTTTCCGCCTGTCTTATATGATTTCTCAATAGGAGCGATTGCGTTTATTGTTTTTACTCCATCGGTTATAGGGAATGCTATATTTTCGTAACGATAGTTTTTTGTTTCATATATATTCTTAACAAAAGGAAAAGCCTGTTGAGAAATACGAGTCATTCTTTCTTTGTATTTTTTATATACATCATCGTATAGCTCTTGAGTAAGGGCATTTTTTCTTGCACCTAAGAATGTTCTTTCATCCTTAATTGGGCATTCCATACCTGTTAATGAGATAAACTCCATAACAAATCCTTCATAGTCGCTATTATTATGATATTCCATAACCACAGCTTCTATTGCATCAAACATCATATTTGATATATCTATCTCCAATTTGTCACCATAAAGTGCGTTTCTTCTTTTTGAATATATGACCTCTCTTTGATTGTTCATCACATCGTCATATTCCAACAAACGTTTTCTTGTTCCAAAGTTATTTTCTTCAACTTTCTTCTGTGCCCTTTCAATACTCTTTGTCATCATTGAATGTTGAATAACTTCCCCTTCTTTTAATCCCATCCTATCCATTAGTTTTGACATCCTATCAGAACCAAATAAACGCATAAGATTATCTTCCAAAGAAACGAAAAATTGACTGCTTCCCGGATCTCCTTGTCTTCCTGCACGACCTCTTAACTGGCGATCCACTCTTCGTGATTCGTGTCTTTCCGTTCCTATAATTGCTAAACCTCCTGCATCTTTAACGCCTTCTCCAAGTTTAATATCGGTTCCACGACCTGCCATATTGGTTGCTATTGTAACAGTTTTGCTTTTTCCAGCTTGGGATACAATATCTGCTTCCTTTTTGTGGAGTTTCGCATTCAAAACTTGATGAGGAATTTTTCGCATAGTAAGCATCTTACTTAATAGTTCGGAATTTTCAACCGATGTTGTACCAACAAGGACTGGGCGATTTTCAGAAATTAGATGCTCAATTTCTGCAATTACTGCATTGAATTTCTCCCTCTTTGTTCTATATATTAAGTCCTCATTATCTTCTCTTGCAATTGGACGATTTGTTGGTATAACTACAACATCTAATTTGTATATATTCCATAGCTCTCCTGCTTCTGTTTCTGCTGTTCCTGTCATACCAGCTAATTTACGATACATCCTAAAATAGTTTTGTAGGGTTATTGTAGCATAAGTTTGTGTCGCAGCTTCAACTTTTACGTTTTCCTTTGCTTCAATTGCTTGGTGTATTCCGTCAGAATATCTTCTTCCTTCCATAATACGACCTGTTTGTTCATCAACAATCTTTACCTGATTATTGACAACGACATATTCAATATCTTTTTCGTATAGGGTATATGCTTTTAGAAGTTGATTAATTGTGTGTACTCTGTCGGATTGTATTGCATAGTTTTGCATAATCTCATCTTTCTTTTGCGCCTTTTCTTCTGCTGAAAGAGTGCCTTCTTTTTCTAAGGCTGCAATTTCTGATCCAACATCTGTAAGAAGATACATCTTTGGGTCTTCTCCTAACTTTGTTAGATAATCCATTCCATTATCTGTAAGCTCTATTGTATTTAATTTTTCATCTATTACAAAATACAAAGGGTCATCAATAATGTGCATCTCCCTACTTTGGTCTTGCATATATTGATTCTCAGTTTTGAGTAATATTGTCTTCATTCCTTGTTCGCTAAGGAATTTTATTAGAGCCTTGTTTTTAGGTAATCCATGATGTGCTCTTAAAAGAAGAACTCCACCTTGTTTTTCCTCCTCTTGCGTTCTTTGAGAAGAAAGAAGTTTTTTTGCATCTGCTAAGATTTGTGTTACTAATGCTCTTTGTGCTTGATATAATTTTTCTATTACAGGCTTAAAACGATTAAATTCTTGGTCGTCTCCCTTTGGTGTAGGACCAGAAATGATAAGCGGAGTCCTTGCATCGTCAATCAAAACTGAATCTACCTCATCCACTATTGCGTAGTTGTGCTTCCTTTGTACAATTTCATTGGGATTGCTACACATATTGTCTCTAAGATAATCAAATCCAAATTCATTATTTGTTCCGTATGTAATGTCAGCTTCATAAGCTGCCCTTCTTGAATCGGAATGTGGTTCGTGTTTATCAATACAATCAACCCTCAATCCGTGAAATTCAAATAGCATACCCATCCATTCAGAGTCACGTTTTGCTAAATAGTCATTGACAGTTACTACATGCACTCCTTTTGCTGGAAGAGCATTTAAATATAAAGGAAGTGTTGCAACAAGGGTTTTTCCTTCTCCTGTTGCCATTTCAGCAATTTTCCCTTGATGAAGAACGGTTCCTCCAATTAATTGCACATCGTAATGAACCATATCCCACTTTATCATTGAGCCTCCTGCCATCCAAGAGTTGTCATAGTAAGCCTTATCACCAACAATATTTACATTGTCTTTCCGTGCTGCAAGCTCCCTGTCATAATCATTGGCACTTACTTCAACTTTTTCATTTAAGGCAAAACGTTTTGCTGTTTCCTTAACAACGGCAAAAGCCTCAGGAAGTATTTCATTTAAGACATTCTGAGTCTTATTATATATTGTGTTTTCTAATTCTTCTATACGATTATATAGGTTTTGTTTTTCCTCAATAGACATATCAATATCTTCCTCTATTGTTTCTTTTATGTCTTTTATTTGTTCTTCTTCTGAGGAAATTGCTTTGCTTATTATAGTTTTAAATTCAGTAGTCTTTGCTCTTAAAGCATCATTTGAAAGCAGTGTTATAGTTTCGTATGCCTTTAAACATTTATCCAAAATAGGTTTTAATTCTTTTAAGTCTCTTTGAGATTTATTACCAAATAGTGATGTAAGAAAATTTGCCATTTATTTAAAAATATTAAAAATTAGTTTAATTAAAACTGCAAAATTAATATTTTATTGGCAGAAATTAACTTAAAAAAACAATTTAATAAAAATATTATTCCAAAATCACATAAAAATACTTCTAATAATAATAATTTAATAATTAACAATCAATTCCACAAATTAAAGACTTAAATCTTATCTTTTCAAAACAAATTTTTAACATTTTTTACCCTAAAAATCACCAAATTTTAACATTTCTTTCATCAAAAAAACACAAAATTTGACGAATTTTTAACATTTCACTCAATTTTTGTCGGCAACCGACCTTTATTTTTCCTAACGGAATTTCAGTTTTTCAAATTATTAATTATCAATACAATTCAAGCAAATTTTAAT